>DVJV01000144.1 GCA_018716525.1 Candidatus Ventricola gallistercoris | reverse complement strand
AAAACATTAGAATCAGCAGATACCCGATGGACAGCGTGATGCAGATATCCGCAAGGTTGAAAACGGGAAAGCGAACCGGCAAAAAGTGGATGTAATCGGTCACACCTCCAAAGAGCACCCGGTCAATCAGATTGCCCGCGCCGCCTCCTACCAAGCATAGCAATGAGCGCTTTGCCTGGCGGGTCAACGACAGGCTGCGCAGCACAAAGAGGAGCACAGCCAAAAGGAGCGCGGTCAGCAGCGCGATAGCCAGCGGATTGCCGGCGAACAGGCTGAAAGCCGCGCCCGTGTTGGTATAGTGGGTCAGCTCAAGGAATCCGGGAATGCGAAAAAAAACCGTTCCCTGGGGTAGACGCCGCACGGCGGCCTTGATGAGCTGATCGGCCGCTGCGATGGCAAACGGCAGGCATTTTTCCAATGGTTTCATGCAGAATCCCGTTTACAAATTGTTTTCGACGATGCGCACCAAATCGGCCAGAAAACGGCCGATTACAGGCAGGTTATCAAACGCAATGCTTTGCAGCACATAGAGCAGCAACGCGCCCAGCAGCGTAAACCCGATGGAAAACCCGATGCCGCGCGCAATGCCATTGAGCAGCTCGCCAAACAGCCGCCGGGGCCAGTCGTGTGCGTAGCGCAGGTAGGCGTCCAGGCGAAGCTGCTCCATGCGCTCTGTGACGCGCTCAAGCCTGCGGGCAATAAAATCAAGGTCAAAAGGATTCATAGCTCTGCCCTCCCCAAGATTAGCATACCGGAAGCAGGCAGATTTATCCTGATAGATAGAAGACGGTAACCCCGATTTTACTGATCTTGCGCGAAAAGCCCGGCATAGCAAAAAGGCAGGGCTAAACCCTGCCCCATGCCGTGTCATTTTACAGCAGGCGCTTGATCTGATCCAGGGAAGCGTTCTGATCGTCCATCAGCTTCTTGACCGCGTTATAGTATTCCGACGTCTGCTTGCGCAGCGTGGCGAGCTTGCTGGTCAGATCGGAAATCTGTGCCTGAGCGTCGGAGCGGATCGTGGCGGCATCCTTGTTAGCCTTATCGATAATCTCCTCAGCGCGCTGATCGGCTGCGGATACGATCTCCTCATAGGCACCCTTTGCCTTAGAGAGGACGAGCTCGAAGCTCTCGGTGGAGCGGCGGTCATCCTTAACGGGCTTAGCCGGTGCGGCAGCGGGCGCACTGGCAGATGCATTGCGGGCATTGGCCAGCTCGGCGCGAGCCTGGTTGAGCTCCTCGGTCAGGCTGGCAACCTGGGCCTTGAGCTGGTTGGTTTCAGCCTCGCGGTTTTCCATTTCCTCGAGAATCTCATCCAGGAAGGACTCCACCTCATTGTTATCATAGCCGTTTTTGACGACCTTGAATACCTTATTGACGATCGTATCCAGTGTAATAGCCATGGGAGAAACTCCTTTCAACAGCAAGCGTATTTTGTGGCGCAGACGCGGAAAACACCGCCACGGGGCAATCCGTCCCCCGCAAGGCATCAGGCTGGCGCAGATGGATGCATGCTGCTACTCATATCTGAAAAATATGAGCCCGATGCGCTGTTTCCGGGTAAGGCCCTCTATCCTTTGCAATCGAATGCGGCCCTTTCCCCGCATGGAAAGCATGGCGCCCTCCGCAACAGGTGCATCCACCCGGTCACAGGGAATGTGATCGAGCTTGATTCCCCCGGCACGGATGGCCTCAGACGCCTCGCTGCGGGAAAGATGGTATGCGCAGGCGATCACAGCATCCAACCTGAGTGATGCGGCAACGGCGTGGAAAGCCGTACCCCGCGGCTCAGGGAGAACCACGTCGCCTTCCGGCACGTGAAAACAAAGGGGCGTCTTTCCCGCACTCGTCAGCGACTGGGCGACCAGCCCGGACGACTGTTGTGCAACGAACAGGAAGACATCCTCATCTCCTATGATGATATCGCCAATGCAGTCTCTTGTCAAGCCTAAAGCCATAAAAGCACCAAGAATATCCCGGTGCGAAAGGGAACAAAATTTCGCAGAAAAGGCCGAATGCAGACAGACAAGCGGATATTGATCGCGGTCTACCGTTTCACCGCGGGGAAAAAAGCAGCCAATGGTACGCTCCGCCTGCTCATATCCGCCCCACGACGCAAACGCCACCCCATGCCCGCGTGCTACCGCCGCGGCACTGGCTGCCTGCGCTGGATCAAGAAACCGGGTAAAGCGGCAAATGCCCTTGTCAGCAGCAAAGCCCGCGGCAAATTCAAATGCGCGGGCAGATGCATCCTTTTCCTTTTCCATCATCAACGGTAGCGCATACGTCCCTGCACGTATGCATCCTCCTCGATGACCTCGACGTTTTCCGGCGCGAGCAGATAGGACAGGTGTGCCACCTTGAGCATTCTGCCCTGCAGAGCGAAAGCGGCGCCGCTGAGCAAATCCACCACGCGGCCGCAGTCCTTGGGGTCGATGTTTTCCAAATTCAGCATGATGCTCTCGCCGCGCAGCAGATACTTGATGATCTCGCGGCACTCCTCAATCTGCCGGACATTGTAAATGCGCTCACAGTGGGTGTACTGCGCCTCCTGTGCGGCGCGGGCATCCATACGGGCATCGTGGATGACGTTTCCGCGGCGGGTTGTGCGGTAGTTTTGCGCGGGTTCGTCTTCCTCTTCCTCTTCTTCCTCCTCCACACGGGCGGATCTTGCGCTGGACGCCTGCTTGCGTCCCTTTGAAAACCGGTTTCCCAGAGGAAAGCGCAAAGAGAACCCAGAGTCTTCCTCCTCCTCGTCCTCTTCCTCGTCCTGGAGTTCGTCTTCTTCCATTCCCGCGCTGCGTTCATCGGCCTCATCGGCTGTAAAGCCCAGCTTCTTAGACAGCGTGCTCAAAAAACTCATGCGTTTTCCCCCTTGAGATTCTTCTGCTCTTGTGCGGCCGCATCCCGCCGGCCAAAGATTGCCGAACCGATGCGAACGTGCGTCGCACCCTCCTGCGCCGCCAGCAGATAGTCGCCCGACATGCCCATGGACAGCTCTTCCACCTGCGTGCCGGGAATGGCCTCCTCGCGCAACGCATCAAAGAGCTGACGCATGCGCGCAAAGTAAGGCCTCAGCGCCGCGTCATCGCGCAAATCGGGCATGATGGCCATCAGCCCGCGCACATGCAGCCCGGGCAGCGACGCCGCCAGGCGTGCAAAGGAGAACAGCTCATCCACGGCGACACCGCCCTTTTGCGGCTCGTTGCCAATGTTTACCTGAATGAGCACGGGCATCCGCAGGCCATGCTGCTGCGCCCGTCTGTCAATCTCCTGCGCCAGCGGCTCTCGGTCCAGCGACTGGATCATCGCGACTTTATCTATTATATATTTAACCTTGTTCAATTGCAACCGTCCAATGAGATCAATTTGAAACGATGCATCCAGATACGGCAGCTTTTCAAGGATTTCCTGAACGCGGTTTTCTCCCAGACGGGTGATGCCTGCCTGCGCGACCTCATTGACACGGGGCGCCAGCACGGTCTTGCTCACCGCAATGATCTGTGGCGCGCTGCCCCAGCGCTCCATGGCAGCTTCCTCAAGCTGACGGCGGATGTGCTCCACTCTGACGGTCAGTTCCTGTTGCATATGATTCCTCCGCTTAAAAAAGCATGACGGTCTTATCCGCAGCCAGCGGCGATCCCTCCAGCGTGGGCCGCACGAATGCGGTATCCTGATCCGGGTACGAGATCACCGTCACCGACACGAACGTCTGAATGCCGCCTTCAAGCACAACGACGCCAATCATGTTATCCAGCGTGTACAAAGCGTTGATGGGCACGTAGAAGCCGTAGACGAAATCGCCCACCGTCGCCCCGCACGTGCGGATATTGAGCACGGGCTCCACGCTCTGCTCGGTAACACGCATCCGCAACAGCAGATCGCTGCCGATGCGCGTGAAGGAAACGACCTCACCCTCGACGACGAAGTTGTCAAACCCGTCCAGCTGCATCTGGTAGACTTCGCCAACCACGGGATTCCACTCCCCATCCTGACACAGGAAGAGCGCATACCACTCGTCTTCCTGAATCGTGCGGAATATGGGATCGTTGCCGCGGGAAACCGTAGACTGCTCAGGCGGAACGCCGCGGATGACATTGCGCACGTCTGACGGCGTCAGCGAGGCATAGGTCGTCGAGTTTACGGTGTTTTCATATCCGTCGGTATAGAAGCTGACCAGGCAATCCTCCGGGGCGGTGTATGTGGTCGTCCAGCTTTCGATCTTTTTGAGCTGGTCATTTTCCACCTTATAGAGCTCAGAGAGCGTCTGGTCGTCCGGATACTTCTGCTTGAGGTAGTTCTTGCGCACGGTCAGCGCGCTGGTGAGCTGACGCTCCAGGTTGCTCAAGCTGCCCACTCCGCGCCCCTGCACCAGCGTGCGCACCTGCAGTGTGAGCGCGTCGATTTCAGCGTTTTCGCTGTCAAGCGCAGCATCCACAAACGTGCTGAACACCTGGTTGACGTGATAATTCTGGATCTCTTCCCGGTAGGTTTGCAGCTTGCTGATCTCGGTCTGGTTATAGCCGGAGGAATACACCTTGCAGATGACGCCTGCACGGTTGACCCGGCTGCCCTCCTCCGCGACAAAATCGATGCTTGTGGCGTTTTCCGCCTCATAAAGCGTTTCGTTGCGCGCAACAACCAGCGTGCCGGAGTGGTAGTTGCCCATGGCGCTGGCTTGCACCGTGGCAGTCGTGGCGTTTTTTGCGAGCATCGAGCGGATCTGCCACACCGCCACGCCGCCAATGCCAAGCACCAGCAGCACCACAAACACGCGCAGCAGCACGCGAGAGTCTCTTGACTTCTTTTTTTTGCGCTTCTTTGTGCTCATTTTGGATATCGTTTGCCCCTTTTCATGCCATGAGTTCAGTCAGACCCCGTCCAGTTCGGGCGTCATCAGCCAGATGGCGCTCTTCTGGCCACTCAGCGTCAGGGGATGACGCGAAAGCATGTGCACGCCCTGCGTCTTGCGCAGCGTACTCTCTGCATGCGCAAGCGATGCAATGACGATCAGCCGCCCCTCCGGCGCGATCACACGTCTGGCTTCAAACAGCGCATTGCGCAGGTCAGACTCCAGGCGCGGAGTCTTTTCTGCCTTCACCGGCAGGTGGATGACCACCGCCTGCTGGCTGCTGTCAGGCAGATCGGTGCAGCCGCTCGGCCCCACGCTCACGCGCACGCCGTGCGCCTTGCTCTCCACCGCTTTGGCGCTGGCATTGTCGGGGCACACACAGGTGACCATGCGTGCGCCGCTCTCCTTGAGCGCCGCAGGCAGCGATGCAGACATGCACCCCAGTACGGCAGCCTGCCCTGCGCCGCACCGCGCCAGGAACGCCACCACCGCGCACACATCCGCGCGAAGCTGGCCCTCTTGCCGGGCTGCATGGCGGCCAAGGCGCCACAGGAAGTATGCCCCCTCCGGCCGGCAGAGCACCCACAGCTCCACATCGGGCCGCTCGCGGCCTGTGCGCATGCCCGTCTGTTCGCAGATCGCGGTTTCCAGCATGTCCACATAGCGCATATTGGCGCTCACGAGCTGATCCTCCTGCGCCGTCACAATGCGAAAGCGCAAGCCCTGCGTCTGCTCATAGGGAAAGCGATCGAGCCAGCCACCGGTGGCCATCAGACGGCGCACAGCTTCATCAACCGAGGCCATGGGCTTCATCTGGAAGAGCACCAGGAACGTCATGTGCATGTAGGCAAGCGACGGTTCGCGCACGCTCCTGTAAAGCGCTGCACCGGAAAGCATCCGCTCCACGGCAACGCCGCCCTCTTTGCGGAGCATGGCCTCTATGGGCTGCTCGAGCCCCTGTACGAATGTGGAAAAATACAGCTTCTTCATCGATCAATTCCTCAGTTGGCAGGCGGCGATGCCGCAGGACAAGGCCCTGCATTTCGGCCATCGTTTCCCTTTGGGAAAACTCAGGCGCGCATGCAGGCCCTCTGATATTCAAATAGCACACGGAAGTACTGATCGCCATAATTGTACATCATGTTATTGGCAATCATATGCGTCATGCGCTGCACGGAACACCAGCGCACTTCGCTAACCTCCTCTTCCTGAAGGCTAAAGGCCTCGGACGGGCAATCCAGCTGCAACGAAAACACGCTGCAAAACGAATTGGACCGCTTAAAGCGTGCGACCAAGTGCATCTCTTCCTCCGACGCCGCATAACCGAGCTCCTCGTGCAGCTCCCTTCGCGCCGCCGTCAGCGGGTCTTCACCGCTGATGGCCGAGCCGCCGGTCACCGCCCATATGCCGGGCTTCCACTGCACTGTCGGTGCACGGCGCTGCACGAGAAACTCGCCGTTTGCATTGAGGGGCCAGATGTGCACGCCGATGTGATACAGCCCGGGCGGCACTTCCTGACCGCGGATCATCGTCTTGCCGGTCTTCTGCCCCTTTGCGTCGTACAGATCCCAGATTTCAGCGGCCATTGTCCGCTCCATCTGCCAGGCGAGAGGCCAGCAACTCCGCCGTCTTCTCGACCGGCACATTGTCCGCTTCAAAAACGATGTCGGCCTCCCGCTCATAGAGCGGAATGCGCTCATTGTAGAGATCGAGAAGGGTTTGGCCCGGCCGCAGCGTTACGCCGCGCGTGGCCAGGTTTGACAGCCGCTGCTCAATGACATCAAATGGGAGCTTGATATACACGACGGTGCCACACGCATGAAGATGGCGCATCGCCTTGGGCCCATAGACCACACTGCCGCCCGTGGCAATGACGCTGTGCGCACACGAAAGCCCGGCCACGCACGCCTCTTCCATCGCGAGGAAAGCGTCAATGCCGTGCTCCTCGATCAGCGGTTGAAGCTTATTCCCCTGCTGGGCCTGCAAAACGTCGTCGGTATCCACAAACGCCATGTCCAGCAGCTGCGCCAGCTGGATGCCCACGGAACTCTTGCCGCATCCCGGCATTCCGATCAAGACGATGTTGTCCATCCAATCCTTCTCTCTACAAAAAATCCCTGTTTATTTTATCCTGAAAGCGTCCGTTTTTCAAGTGCAAAAGAAATTTTCCTTAAAAACACCGAAAATGCAGGATCAGAATCGAATGATTGATGGAAAAATCAAATTCCAGATCTTGCATATTATTCGAATTTGTTGTATAATCATGCACGTTTCCCATTTAAAGAGGAGGTTGATCACTATGGATCTTTGGCACTACGAGGCAAAACTGCCTTTTTCCCAAAAGCATCTGCTCACCCTTCAGGACTGGAGCGGGGATGAAATTCTCCAGTGTCTGTCCCTGGCGTTGCGCCTCAAGGACATGCAAAAGCGCGGTGAAAAGCAGACGGCCCTTGCCGGTAAGACGCTGGCGATGATCTTTGCCAAATCCTCCACGCGCACGCGGGTTTCCTTTGAAGTGGGCGCCACACAGCTGGGCGGCACGGCGCTGTTTTTGTCCACATCGGATATCCAGCTCGGCCGCGGCGAGCCCATCAGCGATACGGCTCAGGTGCTTTCGCGGATGGTGGATGGCATCATGATCCGCACATTCAAGCAGAGCGACCTGGAAGCGCTGGCCAAATACGGCTCCATTCCGATCATCAACGGGCTTACGGATGAATTCCACCCCTGCCAGGTGCTCGCCGACCTGATGACGCTCTATGAAAAGAAGGGCAAGCTCAAGGGGTGCAAGCTCGCATTCGTCGGAGACGGCAACAACATGGCGCATTCGCTGATGATCGGCTGCTCCAAGCTGGGCATCGACGTGGCAGTGGCCAGCCCGGATGGCTACAAGCCCAACCCCACTTACACCGCCTGGGCAGTGGCCAATGCCGCCGCGCACGGCAGCCGCGTGACGGTGTGCACCGATCCGCTGGAGGCGTGCCGCGATGCGGATGTGCTCTACACGGACGTGTGGGCCAGCATGGGCCAGGAAGGCGAAGCGAACGTGCGGCTCAAGGCCTTTGAGGGGTATCAGATCAATGAAACGTGCGTGGATGCGGCCAAGCCGGATTGCGTATTTATGCACTGTCTGCCCGCACACCGCGGCGAAGAGGTCACCGCCGGGGTGATCGACGGCCCGCACAGCGTGATCTTTGACGAGGCAGAAAACCGCCTGCATGCCCAGAAAGCCGTTATGGCGCTGCTGATGGGCGGTGCGCAGTGAGAAATGCCTGACATGCGCTTGACAAGCGCAATCCATCGCACTATAATAGGCATCGACAATTCAAAAGACCGCTGGGGGCGCGTGAGCTGAGATGGCCGCAAGGCCTGTCCCTTTGAACCTGTGTAGTTAATCCTACCGTAGGGAAGCGATTTGCTTGAGCATGATTCAAGGCCGCGATTCCTGACGGAATCGCGGTTTTTTTGCGGCCGGAGA
>DVJV01000143.1 GCA_018716525.1 Candidatus Ventricola gallistercoris | reverse complement strand
TACGGACATCGCCGACAAGGTGTATCTGGAGCCGCTGACCGTCGGCTCGCTGGAGAAGATCATCGCCAGAGAGCGCCCGGACAGCCTGCTGGCCTCGCTGGGCGGCCAGACCGGCCTGAACCTGGCTATGGAGCTCGATGAAAAGGGCATTCTCGCGCGGTATAACGTGGAGCTGCTGGGAACCAAGATCGACTCCATCCGCCGCGCGGAGGACCGCGAGGACTTTAAAAACATGATGCTCTCCATCGGCGAGCCGTGCATCGATTCGGTCATCGTCCATGATGTGCAGGCGTCTGTGGACTTTGCCAACCAGTACGGTTACCCGGTGATCGTGCGCCCCGCCTACACGCTGGGCGGCACCGGCGGCGGCATCGCAGAGGATGAGCGGCAGCTGCGTGAGATCTGCGCGGACGGCCTGCGCTCCTCGCGCGTGCACGAGAACCTCATTGAGCGCAGTGTCGCCGGTTGGAAGGAGATCGAGTACGAGGTCATCCGTGACAGCGCGGGCAACTGCATCACCGTCTGCAACATGGAGAACTTCGACCCGGTCGGCGTGCATACGGGCGATTCCATCGTCGTTGCGCCGAGCCAGACGCTGCGCGATCAGGAGCACCAGATGCTGCGTACCGCGTCGCTGAACATCATTTCCGCGCTGGGCATCGAGGGCGGCTGCAACGTGCAGTACGCGCTCTCGCCCGACAGCATGCAGTATTACGTCATCGAAGTCAATCCGCGCGTGTCCCGCTCCTCGGCGCTGGCATCGAAGGCGACGGGTTACCCCATCGCCAAGGTGACCACGCGCATTGCGCTGGGTTACACGCTCGATGAGATCCTCAATGGCGTTACCGGTCAGACGTATGCCTGCGCCGAGCCGACGATCGACTATGTGGTGCTCAAGTTCCCGCGCTGGCCGTTTGACAAGTTCGTCTATGCCGACAAGCACATCGGCACCAAGATGAAGGCCACGGGCGAGATCATGTCCATCGGCCTCAACTTTGAAAGCGCGCTGCTCAAGGCCGTTCGTTCGCTGGAGACGGGCCGCGACAGCCTGGTGACCCCTGCGCTGGAGGCGCTCTCCGATGAGGAGATCGAGACCCGGCTGCACGAGATCGACACGGAGCGTTCCTTTGTGGTGGCCGAGGCACTGCGGCGCGGTGTATCCATCGAGCACGTGCACGACATCACGAAGATCGACATCTGGTTCCTCAAAAAGGTGCAGAACATCGTGCGCATGGAGCAGGCGCTGCGTCAGCTCGGCGGCAAGGAAAAGCTCAGCCGCGACATGCTGCTGGATGCCAAGAAGATGGGCATGGCCGACAAGGCCATCGGCCGCTTCCTGGGCTGCCCGGAGGCGGAGATCCGCGCGCTGCGCAAGCAGATGAATGTGCTGCCCGCTTTCCGCATGGTTGATACCTGCGGCGGCGAGTTTGAGGCCATCAGCCCGTATTTCTACAGCACCTACGGCACGGCGACGGAGGCGAAGAACAGCGGCCGCAAGACGGTGGTCGTGCTCGGCTCCGGCCCGATCCGCATCGGCCAGGGCATCGAGTTTGACTACTGCTCCGTGCACTGTGTCTGGGCGCTCAAGAGGGCAGGCTTTGACACCGTCATCATCAACAACAACCCGGAGACGGTTTCCACCGACTTTGATACCTCTGACCGCCTGTATTTTGAGCCGCTCACCCCGGAAGACGTTGAAAACGTGCTGGAGATCGAGCAGCCGGTCGGCGTCGTCTGCCAGTTCGGTGGCCAGACGGCCATCAAGCTGGCCAAGGCCGTGCGCGAGGCGGGATACACCATCCTGGGCACCGACCTGGGCGACATCGACGCGGCGGAAGACCGCGAGCTGTTCAATGAGCTGCTCAACAAGCTGGGCATTCCCCAGCCCAAGGGCACCACGGTCTTTACCGCCGATGAGGCAGCGGCTGCCGCGCAGGAGCTGGGTTACCCGGTGCTGGTGCGCCCGAGCTACGTGCTTGGCGGCCAGGGCATGGAGATCGCGTACGATGAAAAGCACATCCGCGAGTACATGTCCATCATCAACATGAACGTGCAGGAGCACCCCATCCTTGTGGACAAGTATCTGCTCGGCCGCGAGATCGAGGTCGACGCCATCTGCGATGGCGAGAACGTGCTCATCCCCGGCATCATGGAGCATATCGAGCGCGCGGGCATTCACTCGGGCGACTCTATCTCCGTCTATCCGCCGCAGCACCTGGCGCCGCGCATTCAGCGCATGGTGACGGAGTACACCATCAACATTGCGCGCAGCCTGCATGTGCGCGGCCTGGTGAACATCCAGTTCATCGAGTATGCGGGCGATCTGTACATCATTGAGGTCAACCCGCGCTCCTCGCGCACGGTGCCGTATATCTCCAAGGTCACCGGTATCCCGATTGTCGAGCTGGGCGTGCGTGCATCGCTGGGCGAAAAGGTGCCCGCCATGGGCTTTGGCACGGGCCTGTATCCGCCCGCACCCACCGTTGCGGTGAAGATGCCCGTCTTCTCTTTTGAGAAGCTGCCGGAAGTCGAGGTTTCCCTCGGGCCGGAGATGAAGTCTACCGGTGAGGCGCTTGGCCTGGCTGAAACCGCGGAGGAGGCGTATCTCAAGGGCTTTGCCTCCACCAAGATGGCCATTCCGCATCCCGAAGAGGGCGGCGTGCTCTTCGCCATCGCCGACCACGACAAGCGCGAAGCGCTCGAGCTGGCCGAGACGTTTGCCTCCCTCGGGTTTGAGATCTATGCCACCTCCGGCACGGCGCATATGCTCAACCACAACTATGTGGGTGCTCAGCCGGTGCCGCGTCCCGGCGAGGATACGGATGCGCTGGCCAAGCTGCTGGATTCCGGCAAGATCCGCCTGATCATCACTACCCCGACGCACGGCCGCGATCCGCAGCGCGCGGGCTTCCGCCTGCGCCGCATGGCGGTTGAGTATGGCGTGGCCTGCATCACCAGCATTGATACGGCCAAGCTGCTCATGAAGTGCGTCAAGCTCGGCAAGAAGGCTGAGGATGTGCCGCCGCTGGGCCTGCATGACCTTGTGCTGTAAAGCGCTAAAACCGATGTGAAGAATAAGAGGCCGCCCTCTTCCGATAGGGAAGAGGGCGGCCCCAGACCGTCGACAAGGCCCATGTTTTGCAAGTCAAAACATGGGCTTTTAGCATGCAATGGATCCGAAAGCTGAAGCAAAAGACCTTGGCCAGCCTTTTCATATTTTGAACCGCAGCGGTCAGGAAGCATTGCTCGCGCATGTTCTGGATGCCGAGCATGCGAGCAAAGCGCAGGCCGTGGTTTTCTTTGGCCTCCGCAAAAGATCGTTCAATTGTCTCCTTACGCCATGCATAGATTCGCGCACCTCGAGGCGTCTTCGTAAAGTACATGACGCGATCCAGAGCATCCTGCCAAACATGTCTGTCCACCATCTTTCGCTTCATGGATTTTCCAAAGCATTCTTCTCTTCTGGAGCATGCAGCACAGGTTTTGCTATCACAGAAGTATTGTCTGTATCCATCACGCGTTGTGGTTTTCCAATTCAGCAGCTTTTTCTCCGGGCAGATATACATGTCGTATTCCCAATCGAATTTGAAGCGGTACTTTCCGTAATGCTCTGTTTTATGTGTATGTCTCCGGTATCCAATAACGCCTTGAATTCCGTTTGTTTCCAGCAGATGTGCAATCCATGCACTATGGTATCCTGCATCGAGTCCCATGTACTTCGGAAGGTGCCCAAGACGTTGATCAATTTCTCGGAGAATTGTCGGCAACGGCGTAATGTCATTCACATTGGCAGGTTCCACATGCACATTGACGATGACATTGTTTTTGCTGTCTACAGTTCGGTGTTCGCTGTAATGAAATCCGTCGGGTTTTCCTTCACGGTTCTGCTGACCGCTTTCCGGATCAGTCAGACTTTTCATCTGCGTTTTTCCACCGCCTGATTTGGGCGTCTTATCATCATCGTCGTGGTCAAAAGGCTTTTTCCCAAGGATTCTCCTGTCCAGATCAATTTGAGCATTTAGCTCTTCCAGATACTCCTTCGGTGTTTCTTCGACATGTACCAGCGTTTTGCGATGTTTATTTGCCTTTGCCTTGATGTGCGTTGAATCAGTATAAAGAATATTTCCTCCTACCAGCTTCCTGTCTATACACTGCTGCAGGATGTTGTCAAAGATCTTCTCAGCAATGTTATGATCTCGGAATCGCCTTACCCGGTTGGCGCTGATCGTTGCGTGATCCGGCCCCTTCTCTGTTAGCCTTAGTCCCAGAAACCATTTGAATGCAATATTCTCATTGACCTCCTGCGCCAGCTTTGTCTCCGATTTGATTCCATACAAATACCCAAGAAAAAGCATGCGGAACAGCAGTTCCGGTTCTATTGCCGGTCTGCCTATGTTGGGAGAATACAGATCCTTGCACAAGTCGTGGATAAAGCTGAAATCCACCGCTGCATCTATCTTGCGCAGTATGTGATCCTGCGGCACCAGGTCATCCAGCAGTACGATCTCATATTCCTTTTGTTTGCTTGTTTCTTTATCTCGCAGCATGTGTTTCAGCTCCTTTGTTCTTTGCTTATATATTCGACACCTTTACTCCATTTCCCTTTTGGTTTTGCAACTAAAAAACAAACTCCCGCCTCTCGCGAGAGTTTGTCGATGGTCTGAGCGGCCGGATATATCCGGCCGCTGCTTTTTGTTGCAAGGGATGCTTTGCTATGGCATTGGCGGAGGATTGCCTGCATGGGCGCGTAAGGCAGCCGGACAAGACCTGCCTAAAGCAGCCTTCTGCCGGGGATTGCCCACGCACTTTTTGCTGTCTACACAAGACTTGACAGGCCGCTCGGGTATGCGCTAAAATGGTCTGAGTTTGACCGGACGTATAGACGGAGGCGCATATGCTCGATTATTTGCAGACGCTCTTTCAGGAACCGCTGGCCTTTTTTGACCAGGCGATTTTTCGTATTCTCGCGGTGCTCATCGGCCTGTGCTGCCATGAGTGGGGCCATGCCTATGCCGCCCATCGCTGCGGCGACGATACCGCCCTGCGCGCAGGCCGCATGACGCTCAATCCGCTTGCTCATCTGGACCCCATCGGCACGCTGCTCATGTTCTTTGTGGGCTTTGGCTATGCCAAGCCCGTGCCCGTCAATCCCTACAATTTCCGCGGAGACCGGCGCAAGGCGGATCTCATCGTCTCGCTTGCCGGCATCACCGTCAATCTGATTTTGTGCGCGCTCTTCACCTATCTGTGTGTCGCGCTCAGCGCGGTCATGTGGCTGCCGCAGGTGCGGGCCGAGGTGGGGCTGTCCACGCTGGTCAGTTACCGCTATAATGCCATCTGGGTGGTCATTTCCGGCTCGGCGATGGAGATGTTTGGCGATCTCATCGCTGTGCCGTGGCTCCTCCCGCTTGTGCGGCTGTCTGCGTTCACGGCGCTGGTGAATCTCAATCTGGCGGTTTTCAACCTCATTCCCTTGCCTCCGCTGGATGGCTATCACGTGTTCAATGACCTCGTGCTCAGAGGCCGCTTTCACCTTTCGCAGCAGGCGTTCCGCATTGGAATGCTGCTGGTGCTCATCCTCTCTGCACAAGGCCTGCTGGGCAGGATTATCAGCGCAGCGGTCTATCCCGTGCAGGGGCTGTTGCTTGCGCCGGTTGCGGCGTTTTGGGGGTAAGGCATGGCGTACGTCGTATCCCTCAAGCAGTTTGAGGGCCCGCTGGACCTGCTGC
>DVJV01000142.1 GCA_018716525.1 Candidatus Ventricola gallistercoris | reverse complement strand
ACATCGGGCTGCTGGCGTATTTCAAGTACACCGGCATGCTCCTTGACCTCATCTCCCGCGCGTGCCACGCGCTCAACCTGCCCTTTACGGTGCCGAAGGTCAGCATCCTGCTGCCCGTGGGCATCAGCTTTTACATCTTCCAGGCGCTCTCCTACATGATTGACGTGTACAAGCGCCGCGTGCAGCCGGAAAAAAACCTCTTCAAGTACGCGCTGTTCGTCTCCTTCTTCCCCCAGCTCGTCGCCGGCCCCATCGAACGCTCCGGCCGCCTGCTCAAACAGGTTTCCGTCCCGCACGATTTTGAGTGGGAGCGCGTGCGCAAGGGCCTTTTGATCATGCTGCTGGGCTTCTTTGAGAAGGTCGTCATCGCCGACCGGGCAGCCATGTACGTCGATGCCATCTTCAGCGGCTGGTATTACGCCTCCGGCGCGCAGATCGCCCTGGCCACCGCCGTGTTCGCCGTGCAGGACCTTTGCGACTTCGCGGGCTACAGCCACATCGCCATCGGCGCGGCCAAGGTGCTGGGCATCGATCTGATGACCAACTTCCGCCAGCCCTACTTCGCCCACTCGGTGCAAAACTTCTGGGCGCGCTGGCACATCAGCCTGAGCACCTGGTTCCGCGATTACATCTATTTCCCGCTGGGCGCCGGCCGCGGCTCCAAGCTGCGCAAATCCATGAACCTGATGATCGTCTACACCATCAGCGGCCTGTGGCACGGCGCGGCGCTCAAGTACGTGGCCTGGGGCATGCTCAACGGCGCCATGCAGGTCGTCGAGGGGCTGCTCCCCTCCCGCAAGCCGCGCCATCCCCGGCTTCACCTGATCGCAAGCATCCTGTTTACCGACTTTCTGATCCTCATCACCATGCTCGTCTTCCGCGCCGGATCGCTCTCCACCGCCTACTACATGCTGCTGAAAATCCCCACCGAGTGGGGCGTCGAGGCGCTGGCCACCGACTTTTCCGCCATGCAGGCGCTGTGTCTTGGCGTTTGCACGCTGATCCTCTTTGCCATAGAGCTGGTGCACGAGCGCCGCAAGACGCTCATCGAGCTGACCGACCGCCTCCCCGCCGCCGTTCGCGGCGGGCTGTATCTGGCGGCGGTGATGGCCATCGTGATCTTCGGCGTCTGGGGCTCCGGATACAGCGCACAGGCGTTCATCTATTTCCAGTTCTGAGCGGAGGGTTGTGCAGTGAAGAAAAAGACGGTTTTCTGCGTCATCCTCTGGCTGATGGCGCTGTGTGTGTGCCTGGCTCTTTGCGACAGGCTCATGCGGCGTGACGACGGCGCGCGCAAATACGGCCCCTTCTTTGAGGATGGGCAGGATTACGACGTGCTCTTCTTTGGCACCAGCCGGGTGCTCGACGGCGTCTCCCCCATGGAGCTGTGGCGCGACTACGGCATCACCAGCTACAATATGGGCAACTCCTCCGAGTGCCTGGAGGTGACCGAGTGGGTGCTGCGCCTGTCGCTGGAGCACCACGTGCCCAATGTCGCGCTGATCGACGTGTACTATGTGGACCGCAACCGCTACGACGCGTGGGCCTACCCCTTCAGGCACATGTTCTTTGACGAGATTCCGCTCTCGCGCAGCAAGGTGCAGGCCGTGCGCGCCACGCTGCCCGAGTACATGCACCTGGAATTCCTGATGCCGTTTTCGCTCTACCACGGCCGCTGGGAGGAAATTCTTTCCGGTCAGACCGAGCGGATGGTGGACTGCGAACCCTTTATGATGGGCAGCGAGCTGCGCATCGGCCGGGTGACGCCCGACATGTATCCGCACACGGACGACGTGTGGCAGGAAGAGCTGCCCGGCCACGACGCGCTGCGCCGGATCGTATCGGTCTGCCGGGAAAACGGCATCGAGCCCGTGTTCCTGATGCTGCCCGCACCCATCAGCGAGCAGGAGCAGATGTACGTGAACTCTGTCGCCCCGCTGGCGCAGGAGCTGGGCGTGACGTTCCTGGATATGCGCGATCTGGGCGTGGTGGACTTCTACACCGATTGCTACGACTGGCTGGGCCACCTCAACCCCGACGGCGCGAGCAAGGTGACGGCGTACCTGGGCGACTGGCTGAAGAGCCGCTACGATCTGGAGGACAAGCGCACCAGCGAGGTCAGCGCATACTGGAACGAAAACCTCGCGCAGTATGAAGCATTCCGAAAGGAACAGTGGGGCGATATGACGCTGCTTGAAGGCACTTGACAATTTTCACCGCTCTGATACAATGATAGCAAAAAACAACAACGATTGCATAAAAAAGGAGATGTATTCCATGACCTTTGAAGCCCTCAAGGAGATCATCACCGCCACCATTCCCGCCAGCGCGGGCAAGGTGGAAAAGGACGCCATGCTGGTGCCGGATGTCTGCGCGGACAGCCTGGACACGGTGGAGCTGAGCATGGCGCTGGAGGACAAGACGGGCGTGAACGTGCCCGATGACCTGATGGCGACCTTCCGCACCGTCTCCGATCTGTATGACTACCTGTGCGAGCATGGCGCCTGATGCAATGAGCGCCGCATCGCGGCTCGCCGCGACGTTTGACGCCGGCACGATGGCAGAGCTCAACGCGCAGCTTGTGGGCGGCGATCCGCTGAGCTTCCCCGGGTACATGACCAAACTGACCGCGCAGCGGGAAAAGACCGGCATGCCGGAAGCCGTTGTCACGGCCGAAGGGCAGATCGGCGGCATCCGCGCGGTGGTCTGCGTGCTCGACTGCGCCTTTTTCATGGGGAGCATGGGCACCGCCGTGGGCGAAAAAATCGCCCTGGCCGTGGAGCACGCGCAGCAGCACCGCCTGCCGCTGATCATATTCAGCGCTAGCGGCGGCGCGCGGATGCAGGAAGGCATCCTCTCGCTGATGCAGATGGCCAAGACCAGCGCGGCCATAGCGGCCTTTCAGGATGCGGGCGGGCTGTACATCAGCGTGCTCACGCACCCGACGACGGGCGGCGTGGCCGCGAGCTTTGCGAGCCTGGGCGACATCATGCTCGCCGAGCCGGATGCGCTGATCGGCTTTGCTGGCCCGCGCGTGATCGAGCAGACGATCGGGCAGAAGCTGCCCGAAGGCTTTCAGCGCAGCGAATTCCAGCAGGCGCACGGGTTTATCGACCAGATCGTGCCGCGGGAGGCCATGAAGCCGACGCTGATTCAGCTGCTGAAGCTGCACGGATACGGGGTGAACGACGCATGATCAAGGATGTGCTGCTCTCGCTTGACGAGGTGGAAGCCGCCATGAACACCGCAGACGAAGCCGAGCGCGCCGCGCTCAATGTGCGCTGGGCCGCGCTGATGGAGCAATGCCGCCACCTGACGCCGCAGGACCGGGTGCATCTGGCGCGCCATCCGCGCAGGCCGCGAATCGGCGAGATCGTAAGCGGGCTGTTCACCGACTTTTTTGAGCAGCGCGGGGACCGGCAGTGCCGCGAGGACGCGAGCATCCTGTGCGGAATCGCGCGCTTTCACGGCCGGCCGGTAACGGTCATCGGCCACCGCAAGGGGCGCACCATAGAAGAGAACATGGCCTGCAATTTCGGCATGCCAGGCCCGGAAGGGTACCGCAAGGCGCAGCGCGTGATGCGGCAGGCAGAGAAATTCGGCCGGCCGGTGATCACGTTCATCGACACGCCGGGCGCATACCCCGGCATGGAGGCGGAGGAACGGGGCCAGGGCGAGGCCATCGCCACGAGCCTGGCGCTGATGAGCCGCCTGCGCGTGCCGGTCGTCGCCGTGATCACCGGCGAGGGAAACAGCGGCGGCGCGCTGGCGCTGGGGCTCTCCGACCGGATGCTGATGCTGGAAAACGCCTACTATGCGGTGCTGAGCCCGGAGGGGTTTGCCAGCATCCTTTGGAAGGACCCCGCCAGGCGGGACGAGGCCTGCGGCGTGATGAAGCTGACCGCGCAGGATCTGATGAACTTTGGGATCATCGACGGGATCATCGCCGAGCCTGTCGGCGGTGCACAGCGCGACCACGCGGCGCTGTTTCGGGAGATGGACACCGCCATCTGCCATGCGCTCGATGCGCTCAGCGGCCTGAGCGCCGACGCGCTCGTCGCGCAACGGTACCAAAAATTCCGCGGCATTGGCCGCGCGTGAAACCGGAGCCCGCACACGGGCAGACCGGCAAAGGAGCAGACATGAACGGATTACGGCTGCTGGGCACGGGACGGGCGCTGCCCAAAGAGGCTTTTGACAACGATGCCATGACGCGCTATGTCGACACGAGCGACGAGTGGATCACCTCCCGCACGGGCATTCACCAGCGCTACTTCTGCGGCGAAGGCGAAACCGCCACGACGCTGGCCATCGAGGCGGCGCAAAAAGCGCTCCTTGCCAGCGGGCTTTCGGGCGACGCCATCGACTGCCTGCTGGTGGCCACCAGCTCGGGCGAGTATGTGATGCCCAGCACGGCTTGCCTTTTGCACCAGGCGCTTGCACTGCGTCCCGAAATTCCCGTGATGGACGTGGGCGCGGCCTGCGCAGGCTTTCTGTACGCGGTGGAGACGGCACGGGCGCTGCTCATCGCGCGCGGGGGACGCCATGCGCTGGTGGTCGGCGCCGAGCAGATGAGCCAGCTTCTTGACATGAGCGACCGCAACACCTGCGTGCTCTTTGGCGATGGCGCAGGCGCCGCCGTGTTTGCGCTCGAGGCGGATGCCGAGTATGCCAGCGTGTGCGGCACGCGCGGGGATATGGCCATCAAGGTAGGCGGACCGCGCCGCAGCCAGCCGATGGCCATGGACGGGCAGAGCGTGTTCCGCTTTGCCGTTTCGACTATTCCGCAGTGCGTAAACCAGCTGCTGGAAGGGACAAACCTCACGCTCTCCGACGTCGACTGGGTCGTCTGCCACCAGGCAAACCAGCGCATCATCGATGCGAGCGTGCGGCGTCTTGGGGTAGCGCCCGAGAAATTCTACACCAACCTGAGCCGCTACGCCAACACGAGCGCCGCGAGCATTCCCATCGCGCTGGATGAACTGCGCGAGCAGGGCCATCTTCTGCCGGGCGAGCGCTATATCATGGTCGGCTTTGGCGGCGGGCTGACCTGGGCCGGCGTGATGATGCGCGCCTGATTTTGCTCCATCTATTCAGTATGGACCAGGAGCAAATGGTCATCTTTTCAAACCGTATGCAACATTGCTGCGCTCCCCTGCGGGAGCGCAGCAATGCATATCGCAAAAATTTTTAAGCCGAAAGGAGCATCCCACCATGAAACTGGCCTTCTTATATGCCGGACAGGGCACCCAGCGCGCCGGAATGGGGCGCGATCTGTATGAGGCATACCCCGCTTTCCGCGCCGTATTCGACAATGCCGATCCCGGCTTTGACCTCAAGGAGGTCTGCTTTGACGACCCGCAGGGCGTCATCGGCAAGACGCAGTACACGCAGCCCTGCATGGTCGCCTTTGCCGCAGGCGTCACCGCCGTGCTGCGCGAGCGCGGCATGGAGCCCGCGTACGCCGCCGGCCTGAGCCTGGGCGAATACAGCGCGCTGCAAGCCGCCGGGGTGTTTTCCGCCTCTGCCGCCGTGTCGCTGGCCGCTTTCCGCGGCCGGGCCATGGCCGATGCCTCTGCGGGCATCGAAAGCAGCATGACGGCCGTGCTGGGCCTTGACCGCGAGGCGCTTTCCTCCTGCTGCAAGGAGGCCGCTGCCCTGGGCGTGGTGCGCATTTGCAACTACAACTGCCCCGGTCAGCTCGTCATCGGCGGCGAAAAAGCCGCCGTCGCCCGGGCAGGCGAGCTGGCCAAAGCGGCTGGCGCAAGGCGGCTGCTTCCGCTCCGCGTGAGCGGCCCGTTCCACACCCCGCTGATGCAGCCGGCAGCCCGCGCGCTCGCGCAGCGCTTTGAAACGGAGCCCTTCGGCGAAATGCGCATCCCCGTGCTCTTCAACTGCCTGGGCGATGTCAAGGGCGAGCAGACCATCGCGCAGCTGCTCGTCCGCCAGGTCTGCGAGAGCGTCTACATGGAGGACACCATCCGCCGCCTTTCGCAGCTCGGCGTGGATACGGTCGTGGAGATCGGCCCCGGCCGCGCGCTCTCCGGCTTTGTGGCCAAGACGGTGGGAAGCGCCATCACCTGCCATCCTGTCGAGGATGTGCAAACCCTGGAGGCCGCCATCGCCGCGCTTGCGCCGTGACAGGCGCCGCGCCAGACCGCCGCATCCATCACAGAACATTGTCAGACCATGTGCTGCAAGCGGCATCATATAGATGAGATAGGGAAACGCATACTGCGCTTTGGCCTCAAAGAGCAGGTGATAGAGCATCCCGCCCATGACCGTCAGCGCAATGACGGTCATATCTTTTGAGGATTCCCGGCGCATTGCGCCCAATGTTCCCACAAAGACCAGCAGATAAACCGCCTGTTGGTACACATTGAGCAAACCATCCAGCATCCGGTGCGGCGCAAATCCATCCCGCAGCAGCAGATTCGCTATGCCATTGAATCTGCCCATCTTTTCGCTGACATTGGCGAGCCACAGGATATCATACCCGGGCTCTAACCACTGTGTCAGAAATTTCTCCCCATAGAAAGCCGCTGCCATAGCCGGATCATTCTTCATTTGCGTCAAGCGTGTGGCAATATCCCGCATCACAAGTTCGGAAAACTGCTGGGAAGAGTGTTCAGCCGCCCAGAATTGTTCCGTGTATCCGTTGTACCACCCCGGAGCAATGGGCGACTCCCCCATGCCCATGGCAAATCTGGCCAGAAAGCTGATGTCTTCCCGGAACGCCACACCACCACGCAACGCATATTGTGCAATCACAATCTGCCGCAGCGCAATGCCCAGCACAGCTGCCATCGCAACAAAAAGCAATAGAGCTCCGTTCTTTCCTTTCATCTTATGCAATAGCGCGCAAATTCCGATCGCCAGCACAGGAATGATTGCATTTTGCTTCAATATCAACGCCAGTGCTGCTGGTATTGCGCACGATATGGCATCTACTGTCTTATTGGTACGCACATACTTTGCAACCCCCAAAAACGCACATGAATCAAGCAGCACCATCGGTGTGACACCGTAAACAAAACCACAAAAAAAGATCCCGGGTAAACACAACGCATACAGCAGAAGACAACTCGCGACATCTTTTTTATAGCCAAATACAGCCCGGGTCAACACTGAAAGTACAACCATGGTTACCGTTCCCAGTCCCACATTGATGCACTGGGCCAAGACATTTAGATCTGCTCCGGGGAACAATCTAGCCAACCCTTCCAGAGGGAAGCATTGCCCCAGTTGATAGGAATGAACGCTGAAATAATCCTCATTAAGCAATTCGTAATTTCCCTGTGCGAACTGCTGTGCAGCGTCCAATACCGTCTGCGCATCTGCCCGCTGCCCCATCTGCACCCCCAGGGCCCAGAGCAAACCCGCTGCGATAAAGGCTGCGCCCATCACAATGCCGCAGCGCCAAATGCCCAGTCGCTGCAAAAAGCGGCTTGCGATTCCCAGTCCGCACAGGAACAGCGCCGTCATCAGCAGATTGGCCGGCCAGGCATCCCCAACCAGTTTAACCTGCTGGGACATACGGTTTGCCACGGCAATGTTGTCCGCCGTAAAAAACAGGCTGAATACCGCCAGCACAAACATGATCGCTGCAAAGACCAGGAGGATCATATTCTGGCACATACCGGCAAACCGGCTCCATCCTTTGTGCTCAACTTGTTCCATTGGCATTTCCCTTCATCTGACAACTGTTTTTGATCACCTTCGTCATTATACATCGAAATATCCCTGCCGTGTCAAGTGAAGATGTTGCCTATGCTGCCCAGCTTGCTCTATGGCTTACAGCTCGATCTCCCGCATTTCCCCCAGCGTCACCTTTCCGCCCATGACGGCACGCACAGCCCTTCCGCCCTGCATCCGCACGCGCACGCCAAGCTGCCCGCCAGGCTCCTCAAACGTGTAGCCGTGTTCCCCGTCCGCCGCCATGCGCGCCAGATACCACCCCAGCGCCACCGTGCCGGAACCGCAGCTGCTCTCCCACACCCGCGTATCCGTCGCCCTGACATAGACCATCGGCGTCATGCGCGCCCCCTGCACAAAGAGAACGCCCTGCGCCTCTTCCGGGGGCATGACCTCCAGCACGGCCTGTGCCATCTGCGGCGTGGGCGGCAGGCCGCACACCACGGCGTGCTCAATGCCCTCCATGCAGATGATGGGGATCTCCAGATTTCCAAGCATGCGCGTGACCAGCGCCCCGGGCAGCGGCATATCCGCATAGGCATTGCCCTGCCGCATATCCAGCTCTACACGCACGGGCGCTTTAGCCCCGCTGATGGAAATGGAGAGCGCCGTCTCGTCCAGGCCACGCCTGCCCGCTGCCAGCAGCGCAAAGGCCCGCGTGGCATTGCCGCAAAATTCGCCGCCCATCATGTCAAGCCGGGGAAGCGGCGTATCCAGGCTTGCCTCGTCGATAAACCCCACCTGCTCAAACCCTTCGGGACAGCGCGCCATCATCTGCGCTGCAACCGCTGCCCGCGCCTTCGCTTCCACAGCGTTGAGCACAAAGGCCGTCAGGTTCCCCGACGGGTTGGCAGGAATATACCGAATGCGCATGATGACTGCCTCCTTCAAACGTGCTTTTCCATTTTTTATACACCAGTATACCGCAGGATCGGCCGAATGTCCATGGCTATGCCGTTCCCATCTGCCATCGCTTTGCATGACAACGCCCGTGATTTCGCTTGAAATCACGGGCGTTTCAGCGTGTCGGAAAAGTCCGCCTGCGGCGTCCTTTTCCGACACGTTCAGCCTTAAGGCTTTTCTATTTCGCGGCCCTGCATGTAGGCATCCATGGCCTCGGCCACGCGCTTGGAGTACTCGACCGCCTCCACAACGGTGCGCGCGCCGCTGACCACGTCGCCGCTTGCGAATATGCCGGGGCGGGTGGTGCGGCCGTATTCATCGGCCAGCAGCAGGCCGCGGCTGTTGACATCCAGGCCCTTGGTGGTGTTGACAATGCGGTTGCGGGGGCCCTGACTGATGGAGATGATCACGCTGTCGGCGGGATAGAGCGTGCGGGAACCCTCCACGTTGCTGGCGACGCCCTCTTCGTTTCTGACCACGTCTTCAAAGTAGACGCCCTCGTCAACGATCTCCACCGGCGCCTTGTTGTACACAAAGCGCACGCCTTCCAAAACGGCATAGTCGACCTCGTGCTTGGAGGCTGCAATCTTGTTGGAGCGGGCAAAGCAGGTCACCTCGCGGGCGCCCTTGCGCACCGCGGTGCGCGCAACGTCCATGGCGGCATTGCCCGCGCCGATGATGATCACGCGGTCGCCCAGGTGGTAGCTGTCGGGGTTGTTCAGGTAATTGATGCCAAAGTGCACGTGACCGAGCGTCTCGCCCTTGATGTGCAGCGCGTTGGGCTGCCAGACGCCCGTGCCTACAAAGATGGCCTTGTATCCGTCGCGGAAGAGGTCGTCAATGCCAATGGAGCCGCCGATGGTGGTGTTGGGCCGGATCTTGATCCCCTTGAGGCGCAGGTGGCGGTACTCAAAGTCATCGAGCACGGACTTGGGCAGCCTGAAATCCGGGATGCCGTAGCGCAGCACGCCGCCGATCTTGTCCTTGCCCTCGAAGATGGTGACCTGGTATCCCTTGCGCGCCAGAATGACCGCGATGGTCATGCCCGCCGGGCCGGAACCGATGATCGCCACGCGAATGCCGTTGGACGGCGCCGGGCCCTTGACCATCTTGTTGCTGTACGTGCTGGAAATATAGTGTTCAATGGAGGAAAAATGCACGGGCGCGCCCTTTTTGCCCAGCACGCAGTGGCCTTCGCACTGGTTTTCATGGTTGCACACCAGGCTGCACACGGTGGTCAGGGGATTGTTTTCAAAGAGCATCCAACCCGCTTCGTCGAGCTTTCCGTCGAGCATCAGGCGGATGACCTTGGGAATCGGAGTGTGGATGGGGCAACCCTTCTGGCACTGGGGCACCTTGCAGTTGAGGCAGCGCTGGGCTTCTTCCAAAATATGAACGGCCATATGCAGCATCCTTTCTTTGGCATGGTATACAAGTGAGTGACAGATCCATTATAAGCCAGAACCTGCGGCTGTGGAAGAGTACAAACACAATTTATACGGGTTCATGCCCAAATTGCTTTGCGCCTGCGGCTCACTTTGACCCAAGAAGCGTATAATGCCCCGTCTCATCCAGGCAGTAACCGCCACCGTTTGGCACCTGAAAATCAAAATAGCCGCCCTTGGGGCGGGCGTAACGCTCCATGATGGCCATGATCGTGCCGCCGTGCACCACAAAGGCATACGTTCCCTCCGGCAGGCCGCGCACCACGCGTTCAAACGCCTGCACGCACCGCGCGCTGAAGGAGGCCCGGCTTTCCCCGCCCGGAAACGGCAGGTTTCCGCCGGAGTCGATGAAGGCCTGGTAGTCGGCCCTTCCGTCGAGCTGCGCGTGATTGAGCCCTTCAAACGCCCCGAAGTCGCACTCGCGCAGATCGGGCACCACGACCGGCTTCTGCCCGGGATACAGCAGCGCCGCCGTCTCCAGGCAGCGGCGCATGGGGCTGGCGAAGACGCAATCGGCCCCGGGCCAGGCGCATGCGCGCAGCGCCCCGATCCCCTCTTCGCAAAGCGGCTCGTCGCTGCGGCAGCCGATATACCGGTGTTCCCGGTTGCCCCGGGTCATTCCATGGCGAATGAGCAGATAGCGCCTCACTTGATCACCACCCCAATGCCGCAGCACACGCGCGTCACCCGCTCCGACGCCTGGGCGATCCGGCAAAGCCCGCGGCCCACGGCTTCCCGCCAGGCGCGCTCGCCGGCATCCATGGGCACGATGCCGCATCCGATCTCATCGGCCACCACGACCGCCTGCGGATGCGACGCGATGAACGCGCGCACATACCCTTCGGGATCGCCCGATTCGCGCATCACCTGCCGGAGGGTCTCGTGAAACGCGGGGCAGATCTCCGCGCCGGGGTTCTCCTGCCGGGCAAGCGCTTCCTGCCCCTGAAACGCTCCACCGATGTACAGCTTCATGCGATTCTTCCTCCCCACACGACGGCAAACGCACAGCACAGCTCCATCACCTGCACAGACCACCCCGCCAGGTCGCCCGTCACCCCGCCGAACTGGCGGTACGCCATGCGCCGGTAAGCGCCCAGGCAGACCGCCGCCACGGCCAGGGGCAGCGCCGCCCGCACACCCATGCACAGCAGCAAGCCCGCCACGGCCAGCGCGATATAGACCCAGGCTGCCCGGATCACGGCGGCAAGATGCGAAGCCCGCGCAAAGCCGCCCAGCATCCCGGACGGGCGGGCCAGCTGCCAGGTGGAAAGCGCCAGCGCGCTAAGCGCGCGGGAGAGCACGCACACGCACATAAGCGCCGCTCCGGCCGCGCGGGGCGCCTCGCCCAATATGGCCGCGTAAAGCAGCAGATACAGCGCACAGCCCATCACGGCGAATGCGCCGGTGTGGCTGTCCTTGAGGATTTCCAGCCGCTTTTCCCTGGATTGCCAGGAAGAAAGCGC
>DVJV01000141.1 GCA_018716525.1 Candidatus Ventricola gallistercoris | reverse complement strand
TTTGCCAGCGCGCTGACGGCGGCCAAGGCCATTTTGACCGACTGTTGAGAGGTATATCATGCTTCGTTTGCACAACGTCAAACTCCCGCTTTCCTATGGTTCTGAAGCCCCGTTTCAAGCGGCTGCCAAGGTGCTTGGCGTGCCACGCAACCGGATTGCACAGTGCTCCATCAGCCGCAAAAGCGTCGATGCGCGCAAAAAGAGCGACATCTGCTTTGTGGTGTCGCTCGATGCCTGCCTCAAAAATGCAAAGGATGAACCGCGCATCGCCTCCAGGCTCTCCCCTTCTGTCTGCACGCCTGCAGAGCCCGCAGTGCCGTATGTCATCCCCCGCCTGAAAGCCGCCCCTGCCGTTCGTCCCATCGTCGTGGGCATGGGCCCGGCCGGTCTGTTTGCCGCGCTCACACTCGCCGAGGCAGGCGCCTGCCCCATCGTGCTTGAACGCGGGCAGGATGTGGACACCCGCACACGCGACGTGCAGGCATACTGGCAATCAGGCGAAACGGCCTTTTCCCCCGCCTCCAATGTGCAGTTTGGCGAAGGCGGCGCGGGCACATTTTCCGACGGAAAGCTCAACACCGGCACCAAGGACCCGCGCACGGCGCACATTCTGCGCACGTTTGCCCGTTTTGGCGCGCCGGAGGATATTCTCACCGATGCCAAGCCGCACATCGGCACGGACAACCTCGCCAAAGTGGTCAAGGCCATGCGCCTGCACATCCTCAGCCTCGGCGCGGATGTGCGTTTTGGCGCGCGCATGACGCGGCTGATTTCAAACGGCGGGCGCCTGACCGCCATCCGCTATGAGGATGCACAGGGAGAACATGAGCTTGCGGCTCAGGCGGTCGTGTTGGCCATCGGCCACAGTGCGCGCGATACGCTGACCACGTTGCATGAGGACCGCTTCGCCCTGCTGCAAAAGCCGTTTTCCATCGGCGCGCGCATCGAGCATCCGCAAGCGCTCATCAACCGCGCCCAGTACGGGGCGGCGGCCGGGCATCCCGCACTGGGCGCGGCAGACTACAAGCTGGCGCTGCACCTGCCTGGCGGGCGGGGCGTGTACACGTTTTGCATGTGCCCGGGCGGTGTAGTGGTGGCCGCAGCAAGCGAAGCCGAAACCGTGGTGACCAATGGCATGAGCGATCACGCGCGCGCCGGGCATAATGCCAACAGCGCGCTGCTGGTGGGCATCGGCCCGGAAGATTTTGGCAGCGATCATCCGCTCGCAGGCATGTTCCTTCAGCGCGACATCGAGCGCCGTGCCTTTATTCTGGGTGGACGCACGGGTAAAGCACCTTGCCAGCGGGTCGGCGATCTGCTCGCCGGGCGGCCAAGCGCGCACCTGGGCGATGTTTTGCCAAGTTACCGCCCCGGCGTGGTGCCGGGCGATCTGGCGGAGCTGCTTCCCTCCGCGGTCATCGCCGCCATGCGCGAAGCGCTGCCCCTGCTGGGCCAGCGCTTGCGCGGTTTCGATCTGCCGGACGCCGTGCTCACCGGGCCTGAGACGCGCTCCTCGTCGCCTGTGCGCATCCCGCGCGGCGAAAACCTGCAAAGTGTCGATCTGGCAGGCCTGTATCCCTGCGGCGAGGGCGCCGGTTACGCAGGCGGCATCACGTCTGCCGCGGTGGATGGCGTCCGCTGTGCCGAAGCGGTGCTCTCCGGGCTCTGCTGATCTGTGCTGCCCAGCAGCGCTATCCTCAGTTCTCTGCACAGTGTGCCCATGCTGACAGACGCATATCGGCGCACAGTAGGAGCATCGAGCTGCGCCATGGCGTTCTCCATCAGGATACACCAGTTCGCCAGGCTCTGCGCAAGCTGGGTGTACAGCGCATTCTCCGGATGGGCGGGCACCGCCTTCTGCGCGGCCTCCTTTGCCTGTTGCACGATCTGCCCGAGCGGCTCTTCCGCCTCGCTTTGCAAAAGCCTGTCAAACAGGTGATCGGGCATGCACAGCATGGCCTGCACATCGGCAAGCTCCGCTTCCCCCACGCTGAGCCGCAGTGACACCTCCGGCCAATTGTCCGTGATCACATACGCATCCTGACCGCCCGCCGCATCTGCCGGCAGATCCTCCCGCGTGAGCGCCACCGCGCTGACCAGCCGCATCTGCTCCCGCTGCCAGACCATGCAGGGAATGCCCAGCGCATACAGGCGCTGTCGCTCGCGCTCAGCGCTCTCCCCGCTGTCAAACACCCCCATCTGAAGCGCATAGATCTCCTTTGCCGGGAGCGTCAGCTCTGCCTCCCCAGCCTGCACACTGGCAAACGCCTGCACGGCCTGCATTCCGGTTCGGGCCATTGCAGCCAGCCGTTCCCACAGGCTGGACATCAGCGCCAGACAGACCAGCACCGCTGCAAACAGCACCATCCGCCGGCGAGCGCGCTGCATTCGCTCGCGCCGTTGGCGCGTTGAGATATGCCTCCGCCTTCCTGGCATGACATCCCCTCCGTTTCGCCTTCGAGCCTATGACCTGCACGCCCCGATTATCCCTGGGCGTCTTTTCCGTATCATGAGGTGATTGCAGATGAAATATACGCTTGACACCCTGCCCGTTCTCGATGCATACAAGACCGGCTGCGAATGTCCGCTGTGCAGGCTGCACATCCTCTGTGAGGATTCCTATGTGGACAGCATGCTCTCGGCCGCCTACATGGAGCCGGACTGCCGCGTCAAAACCAATGAGACAGGCTTCTGCACCCGTCACTTTGGGCAGATGTTTGAAAGGCGCAACCGCCTGGGGCTGGCCCTGATGACCCATACGCACATGAAAGAGGTCATTGCCTCGCTGGAATCCATTCTCTCCGGCGAGGATGGCGCGCGCCCCGGCCTGTTTGCCTCGCTGCGCGGCAGCGCGCCTGCCGAGGGCAAGCCACAGAAAATCCGCCGCCGCATGGCCGGGTGCGTGATCTGCGACCAGGTGACCCAATCCATGGAGCGGTATGCCTACACCATCGCGCAGCTTTACGGCACGAATGCGGAATTCAAGGCGATGTTCGAGCAATCCAAGGGCGTTTGCTTGCCGCATCTGGCGCTGTTGCTGGAGATGGCGCAAAAGACACTCCCGGCTTCGCAATACGCCGCATTTTCCAAGGCCCTTTCGGTCGTGACGCTGGAAAATCTGCGCCGCGTGGAGGGCGAGCTGGAGTGGTTCACGCTCAAATTCGACTACCGCAATGCGGATAAACCCTGGGGAAACAGCCACGATGCCGTGGAGCGCAGCATCAACAAGCTCATGGGCGCCTGTGTCGGCAGCGAAGCCCAGCTTCCGCCGCACAACGACTGAACGATTGGCCTTCAGCCACAAT
Organism: Candidatus Ventricola gallistercoris; assembly: GCA_018716525.1. Taxonomy (GTDB): domain Bacteria; phylum Bacillota; class Clostridia; order Christensenellales; family Aristaeellaceae; genus Ventricola; species Ventricola gallistercoris. The sequence goes on along the minus strand of DVJV01000141.1, from coordinate 748 downwards.
CAGGGGGTTATAGACATGAATTACACGTATATTGATCTGAATACCTATAAACGGAAAAACCATTTTGATTATTTCAGCCGTCTGGCCTATCCCTATGTCGGCACAACGGTCAATGTCGAAATCACAGAACTCCTGCCATACATCAAAGAGAAAAGGCTCCCGTTCTTTCTGACAATATGCTATTGTGCTTCAAAAGCGGCGAATCAGCTTCCGGAGTTCAGGCAAAGGATTCTGAATCACCAAATCATGGAATTTGACCATTGCCCCACTTCCCATACTGTAGCGTTAGACGACGGCACCTATTGTTACTGCGATCTTGACAGCCGCTATCCTTTTGACAATTTTATTGCATACGCGAAGCACGAGCAGGAAAAAGCGAAGCTGAGAAACTCAATCAGTGAGACGGAAAAGGACATCCTGGACAAAATCTTTATCTCCACCATTCCCTGGATATCTTACACTTCCCTTATTCAGCCTACCCCCTTCCCCGCTGACAGCAATCCTCGGATTACATGGGGAAAATACTTCGTGCAAAACAATCAGGTCTTGCTTCCCGTGTCTGTGCTATGTCATCACGCCCTGGTGGACGGATTGCATATTTCCAGATTCTATCATCTGCTGACGGAACAGTTTGCAAAAATCGTGCACACAGCTTGATTGCCGGCTGAACGGACTCATGGCCTAAAATGACCTATTCGCTGTTTGGCGCTTTTCCCGTCGTTCAGATTCTGTTTTCATAGGGATTTTT
>DVJV01000140.1 GCA_018716525.1 Candidatus Ventricola gallistercoris | reverse complement strand
TCTGCATCGTGGAAACAGCCGCTTTCTGGATCGACGGGCAGACTTTTCCCGGGGCCATTTTGTGCAACCGGGTGCTCAATGCCACGCTGTTCATCGTCGACATCGCGTTTTCCTTCATCTGGACGCTGTACGTCGATTTCAAACTCTTTGGCAAGCTCAGCCGCATACGCAAGCTCTACCCCTTCATCGCCATCCCGGCCGTGATCATCAGCCTGCTATCCTGCGCCAATGTGTTTACCGATGTCTTTTTCACAGTCTCTCCCGATAACATTTATTCGCGCACGTCGCTGGCCCCTGTCACCTATCTGATCACTTATCTCTATCTGCTTTTGGGGGCGGGGCTTGTATTTGCCTTCCGCAGGCGTCTGGGCCAATACATGTTTATGCCTGTGGTTGTTTTCCTGACGCCCATCTTTATCGGGAGCCTGCTGCAGCTACTTTTTTACGGCATTGCGCTGATCTGGGTTTCGGTGGCGTTTGGCCTGACGTCGCTGTATATCAATATCCAGAACGAAAACACATTGCTCGATCCGCTCACAAAGCTCTACAACCGCGAATACCTGTTCCGCTTCCTGCACGCTGCATCGCAAAAGCCGAGGTCTGACCGCAGCATCGGCGGCATGATGCTCGATGTCAACGCCTTCAAGGAGATTAACGACACATACGGCCACTCCGAAGGCGATAACGCACTGCGCATCGTCGGGGAATGCCTGACAGACGTGCTGCTGGAAGACCAGATTTCCGTGCGCTATGGCGGCGACGAGTTCATCGTGCTGTGCTATGTGCAGCACGAGCGCGAGCTCGATGCCCTGGCCGCGCGCATGCGCGGACGCCTGGAGCTGGAAAACGTCGCAAACAGCCGCCCCTACCGCCTGGAGCTTTCGATCGGGCATGCGTTGTACGATCCGGATACCGACAACCTGGATAGCTTCCTCAGGCGGATGGATTCGAACATGTACGAAGACAAACGCCGGTTCTACTCCCTCGCCCAAAACAACCGCCGGCGCCGCAGCGACGATGCGTCTTCGCAGGCCGCTGGGGAATCGCACTGAACAACCGGCCGCAGGATCACGCTTTCGGCGCGCCTGTTTACAGCATACCGGCATCATCAAACGCGCTGCTTTTCCGGATTCCTTCGCCCGGAAGAGCAGCGCGTTTCTTTGCCCCTCCCACACCCCGCTCCCTCCCCTTGCCGCCATTTTCCGCATGTGTTATAATGAAGCGATCTGCTTTGTATGCCCTGTTTTCCCTTTATTTTTCAAGTGTACCTCAGGAGGTTTTCCATGTACATTTCCAAAAAGGATGCGCTGATCTGGTTTGAGTTTTTCGCCTCGCTGCCGGAAGAGGAGGAGATTCTCCCGCGCCAGCAGGAAATCATCTATGCCGTGTTCGCCCAGATTGAGCGCGCCGTCATCAAGCGCCGCGAAGCCCTCAAGGCGCAGATCGCGCACCTGCATTCGCTGGAGGGCCGCACGCTCTTTGTAGGCCCGCAAGACGGCTTCCCCCGGGGCTGCCGCTCCTGCCTGCTGGGCACCGGCCTGAGCGCCGTGCGCAAGACCAACAAGTGCAACATCGCCTGCCGCTTCTGCTATAACTATGGCGAGCTCGACAGCATCCTCCCCATCGGCGAAGGCATGTGGGAAATTGGCGGCACCAAATTCTATGAGCAGGACATCGACCTGCTGCTCTCCATCCAGAAAAAGCCGACCGGTATCTCCTATGTGTACCTGGAGCCCTTCATGGAGATTGAAAAATACTACGGCATTATCGAAAAGTTCCACCGCGCGGGCATTCACCAGCACATGTACACCAACGGCACGCTTGCCACCGCCGATTCCCTGCGCGCATTGGGCGAAGCCGGCCTTGATGAGCTGCGCTTTAACCTCGGCGCAACCCGCTGCGATGACCGCGTGATTGAAAACATCCGTCTGGCCAAGCAATACATCCCCTACGTCGGCATTGAAACCCCGATGACCCCCGACTTCTTTGACGCTTTCCTTCGCAAAAAGCAGACCATCCTCGGCACGGGGCTGGATTTCATCAACTGCGCCGAGCTGCATCTGAATGCCAACAACATCGGAAATTACGAAGGGGAGCCCATGTACATTGCCCGCCAGGGTTATATTTCCCCCATCTGGAGCCGGGAGCTGACGCTGCAATTCATGAAGATCGCCGACGATGAATGCTGGCCCATCGTCGTGCACGACTGCTCCAATGACACCAAGTTCGCCCGCGACCTGAACCTCAAGGCGCACGAGGGCGGTTGGTTCGGCGCCAGCAGCTACGGCTGTGAGTTCTCCCGCACCCCGTTTGACGCCTTCCTGCCCACGCTGCGCGATGAGCAGTTCCACTTTGTAAAGGAAGAACCGCTGCCCGTGGGCTATCGCCCCGGCGATCTGGTGCTGTAAACGACAGCAGCGCCTGCCGTCTGCCCCCATGCATAAAAGGTATTTGGGGTGCGCTTTCAGCGCAGCAAGCCTCCGTTTGCCGATGCCGCAATGAAATGCGTCAAACGGATTCTGCCTTCCCGAATGCATTTTTCAGTCTTTTTCCATTCAATCAATCCGCCCATCGCCGAACCGGCTCAAAGGCCGGTCCGGCGATTTATTTTTTTACACAAAGGGGGTTGACATATTCTTCTGGTCATGCTATAATCTTTCATGTCGCTGATGAACAGCGCATCGCGAAAAACACATTGGTCGCATGGCTCAGTTGGTAGAGCACATCGTTCACATCGATGGGGTCACAGGTTCGAGTCCTGTTGCGACCACCACAAACCCTCGAATCGTAAGGTTCGAGGGTTATCTTTTTCCATTGCACGCTGAAAGGATGTGACCCCCATGCCCCGATTCATTCCCCGAAACAAGCTGGGCAAAAAGGCCCGCCGGGCGCTGGATGCCCAAAGCCGCGAAACCTGGCCCTTTCCCCCGGTGCAAAGAACCGTGGAAAGCAAAAAGCGCTACGACCGCAAAAAAAGCGCCCATGCCTGGAAAAAGGATTACGGCATGGGCGTTTTCTATTGGGCGTATCTTTAGCTTTCCCTCATCGTGCAAGATGTACGCTGGCTTTCTTGCCGCCAGACGGTTACAGCTGCGTCATCCACAGGCCGTGGAGATTGCAGTAGGCGTAAACGGCGACAGCCTTGTCACCGCCCAGGCAGAACGAAGCCTCGGGCGCATCGCCGGGCTTGAGCGCCCTGCGCTGGCCGCCATTTTCCGTCATCACATAGATCCACTGGATGTAGTGCTCCGGGAGCATGGGATGCTCCACACTGCCCACGCGGACGTGGAGCACGCCATCTTCCATCGTGACGGCAGGCAGATGCTTTTCCCCGCTGGCCTCCACGGTATTGGGCACAAGCGGCTGCATCTTCTCCCCGCAGCACACGATCGGCACGCCGGAGTCATGAACCATGCCCACCAGATTCCCGCAGTGGCGGCAGATGTAGAATTTCTGTTTCATTGTCTTCCTCTCCTTCGCCGTTTAATAGTTCTGCGCGCGAACCTCAAAGAACGCCTGGGGGTGTTTGCACACAGGGCACACCTCCGGCGCCTTGGTTCCCAGGACCAGATGCCCGCAGTTGCGGCACTCCCACAGCGTCACGCCGCTCTTTTCAAAGACCTCTTTGGCCTGCACATTGTGCAGCAGCTTGCGGTAGCGCTCCTCATGCGTCTTTTCAATGGCCGCAACCCCGCGGAACTGCGCCGCCAGCTCATGGAAGCCTTCCTCGTCCGCCTCACGGGCCATGCGGTCATACATGTCAGTCCACTCGTAGTTTTCGCCCTCCGCCGCGTGCAGGAGGTTCTGCGCCGTATCTCCCAGCTCGCCCAGCGCCTTGAACCACAGCTTAGCATGCTCCATCTCGTTGGCAGCCGTCTGCAGGAACAGGGCTGCAATCTGCTCATATCCGGCCTTCTTGGCCACGGAGGCAAAATAGGTATACTTGTTGCGCGCCTGTGATTCGCCCGCAAAGGCTTCCCACAGGTTCTTCTCCGTCTTGGTTCCGGCAAGGGAACGGGGAGCGGGCGCTTCCTCAACCCTGACGAACTTTTCCGCACCCTGGCCGCAAACCGGGCACTTGAAATCCGGCGTCATGGGGCCCTCATGAATATAACCGCATACCGTACATTTCCACTTTTCCACGCGCCTTTCCTCCTTTTTCACCGGCTCATTTTGAAAGGGAATCGTGTTTAGCAGCATGTCCACCTCGGAAAGCGGCACATCCGGATAGGTCCGAATGCGCTCCAAAAATGCCTTTGCATTCCCGCTCTGGGGCAGCATGAAGCCCGCCTCGCGGCAAAGGTCTTCCGCCATCAGGCGGCTTGACTTCTCCACCGCCGCGCTCAGCGCATCGGGCAGATGGGAAGCGATGGCCTCTGCCTGGTTTTTGCTGTGAATCAGGCTGCGCAGGGCGCTTGTGACCTGCTCTTCTTTGGGCTGCTGGGGCGGCATCTGCACAGGCACCATGGAGATGGCAGCAGATGGGCAGGCATCCGCACAGGCGCCGCATCCGATGCACTTGGTGGCATCGATGATGCTGTTCTCGGTATCCGTCGCCCCGGTCGGGCATACATACAGGCACAGGCAGTCCTTCGTGCACAGGCGCAGGTTTCTCACCGCATATCGTTCAGCCATGGTTATGCCCTCCCTTCCACTTTTTCAAACTTCCATCTTGGCACTTTGCACACGGGGCACAATTCCGGCGCCGCATCCCCCACGTAGACAAAGCCGCAAACCGTGCACACATACACGCCGGTATGCTCCAGCATTTTGTCGCCCTCAGCCTCGTAGCGGCTCAGAAGCGACTTGAGCATCCGCGTCACCTTTTCGCTCCAGACGAGCGCGCGCAAGGCCCCGCGGTCCGCCGTCTCCGACGCCACCTGATGCGCATACGGATACCCCGCCGAAAGATCCTGCTCAATCAGGTGCAGAAGCTGCTGCGTACCTTCCCCGCCGTGCGCTTCATCCGCCTGCGTGCGGAAAAACTCTGCCAGCTTGCGGAAGGCCTTCTCCTGCTCGGGCATGTACTGCTTTTCACACCCCCTGGCCAGGTTTGAGCAGATCACGCTCAGCTCCATGGGCGAAAGCTGCCGATCGTCGTGCTGCGCGGGCGGCCTTTTCGCCCGGGCACTTTCCCGTGGCTGCTGTGCCGGAGCCGTTTGAGCTTCGCGCTTTTCCTCAAAAGACTCCTTGCCCGCGCCGCACCACGGGCACCTGAAGTCATCGGGAAGGTCTTCCCACCGGGTACCCGGTGCAATGCCCGCCTCAGGAATGCCCTTCGCCTCATCGTAGGTGTAGGAACAAACCGAACAGACCATCTGTTTCATAGGATTCTTCGCCTCCTTTATGAAATTATACCACAATTTGCCAAAAAAGACCGTGATCTTGTCACATCCGCAGCGCTTTATATGCGGTTTTTCCGTTTCTCCATCCCCGGCTTATAGGCAGGCAAACATACCATGACGTATGCTTGCAGCGCAATTGACATGCACCGTTAGAAAAGCTATACTGACCATAGCAGACAGGAGGGGGAATTCGGTGGCATTTCAGGACTATTTTCCGGTCTTTAACCGGTTGAGCGCCGCGCAGCAGCAGCGGGTTCTCAGCAGCCTGACCGAGCGGCACGTGAAGAAGGGAACGATCCTTCACAATGCCAGCACAAACTGCGCCGGGCTGCTGCTGATCCGCTCGGGGCAACTGCGGGCATACATACTCTCTGACGAAGGCCGGGAGATCACCATCTACCGGCTGTTTGACCGGGATATGTGCCTGTTTTCGGCATCGTGCATCATGCGCTCGATCCAGTTTGAGGTGACGATTGAAGCGGAAAAGGATACCGACCTGTGGGATATTCCGGCGCAGGTCTACCAGGAGATCATGGCGGAATCCGCGGTCGTGGCCAACTATACCAACGAGCTGATGGCCAGCCGCTTTTCCGAGGTGATGTGGCTGATGGAGCAGGTCATGTGGAAGAGCCTTGACAAGCGCGTGGCGTCGTTTCTGCTGGAAGAATCGGCCATCGAAGGCACAAGGGAGCTGAAAATCACGCACGAAACCATCGCAAATCACCTGGGAACACACCGGGAGGTGATCACCCGGATGCTGCGCTATTTCCAAAGTGAAGGCATGGTAAAGCTCTCGCGGGGCATGGTCACCCTCACCGACGAAGCGCGGCTCAAAGGGCTTCAGCGCTCATAGCCCCATATCCAAGCCTCATCTGCTCTTGGCTTTGCAGATGAGCTGCGTCATCGTGCCCATGGGACAGTAGACACACCAGCTTCTGGGCTTGAACAGCACCATGGTGATCAGCCCCAGGATGGTGGAGGTGAGCATCACGCTGTAAAAGCCAAAGGCGAACTGCGCCACACCGGGGTGCACGAGCGTCCCATGATAAGCCCAGTGCCAGGGCAGTTTAAACGTCCACAGCAGCGTGACCACCTGCCTGAGATCCTGCGCGCCGGCAAAGACCAGGTAGGTACTCCACAGCATCTGGAAAAACATGACGAAGAAAAAGACCAGAAAGCCATAGCGGAAGGCTTTGCTCGTCATCCACCGGGGCATATCCCGCTTTCTGGAGAGCCCGAACCGGCCGCCCAGCAGCGCGAAAAGCTGCCCCCTGCCGCAGTAGCGGTTGCAATAGCCCTTGGTTCCCTGTGTCAGGGACAGAATCAGGGGGATGAAGAAGCACAGCAGCCCCAGCCACGCAAACAGAATGTTAAAAAAGCCCAGCAAAAGATACAGTGCGGAGGCGATCCACAGGTAGTCGTAGGCGTGTTTTTTCATGCGTCCGTCTCCTCCAGTGCAATCACGCTGGCCGGGCACTCTCTGACACACTTGCCGCAGCCGACACAGTTTTCCTGCCGAACCTGTGCCATCACGCCCCGCACGATCTCAATCGCCTGCATGGGGCACACCTTTGCGCAACAGCCGCAGGCGACGCAGCGCTTTGAATCGACGACGGCCTTGCGCCGCTTCTTCAGCCCATTCACAATCGGCAAACCTTCCTCTCTATTTTCTCTTTGCGGCCGCATGGCCGCAAAGCCATATCCCCCGCTTGAATCAGCCGGCCTTTTACCGCTCAAGCTGGCCGCGATACCCGGTAATTCCCCCGATATCTTCCACCCGGGTATACCCCATCTGCCGCAGCATGCCCACCGCACAGCGGCTGCGCGCACCAGAGTAACAGTAGACAAACAGCGGCGTGCCTTTGTCCCTGGCGATGGCTTCCACCTGGCCAAGGCTCTGCAGGGGAATGTTGCGGCTGCCCGGAATCCTTCCCTCGCAGTACTCCTGCGGGGTGCGCACATCCAGCAGCACCGCGCCGGGTTCAGCCCGGCAGGCCTCTACGCCCTTGTTGATGTCAGTCGGCCTGAGCCAATCGAAAATCCCCATTTCATTTCCCCTCACAGCATACTGAGAATGGCGCCCTTGGGCCGCGCTCCGATGGCCTGGTTGACGACCTTTCCATCCTTGATGACCACGAACATAGGAATGCTCATGACGCCAAACATCCTGGCGAGCTCAGGCTGCTCATCCACATTGACCTTTCCCGCCTTAATGTCGGTGCGTTCCCGGGCGATCTCCTCGATCACCGGGGCGATCATGCGGCAGGGGCCGCACCAAGGGGCCCAGAAATCCAGCAGAACGGGTTTGGACGAGTGGAGCACTTCGTTTTGAAAGTTGTCTTTGTTGATGTTCACAGCTGACATATGCCTGTCCTCCTTGTCTTTTGTGGGTTCATTATAGCCTTCGGTGCAGTTCATTTCCGTGATGAAATCACGCTATGTCCCTTCGCCAACGGCGCACGTTACATGCAAATGCACAAAAAAAGGCCCGGCAATGCCGGGCTCAGGCTGTCAAAAAACCCTTCCGGGAGGTTTGGAGGGCCGTAGCCCTCCAAATGTAATCCGCATCCGGCGACATGTGCGGCGGATGCGGAAGCCTTGCCTTGCAAGGTTTCCTTGCGCTGTTTCCCGCCC
>DVJV01000139.1 GCA_018716525.1 Candidatus Ventricola gallistercoris | reverse complement strand
GCAAAGACGCCGCCTTCCCGCGCGCTGCGCGCGATGAGCAGCGGCCACAGCGCAATGAGCGTGCCCCACAGGTAATTGCACGCGCCGTCAAGCCACAAAAAGACCGTGCCGAAAAACGGCACACACGTGAACAAAAACAAATGCGCAATGAGCAGAAGCCCCCAGCACAAGCGCCGCCCTCTGGGCCGCGCCAGCGCACAGATCTCCCACAGCAGCGCCAGATACGCCGCCGTATTGGCGATGTTAAACACGCCTTTTCCCCAGTACAGGAAGAGCTGCACCAGCGTGTGCACGACGCTGCGCCCGCCCCAGAGCCTGTAATGCGCCGCCTGAGAGGCGATCACATCCGCGATGCCCGCGATGGGTTCGCCCGTACTCCAGCTGATGCTGTAATCGTAGTCATCCATCTGAAGCGGGGTATGCGCATTCAGGCTGTACATGCACACCCCGATCAGCGAGAGCAGCAGCACAAACACCGCACCGCGTGCCCACGCGCTCGCCTCCAGGCGGTCGCACAGGCGCGCAGCGCCGCAAGCGCCCCGGCGCGCGGCCTCCCGCATCCGCCCGGATGCCTGTGCCGCCCTTTGAGCGGGCTTCATGCCATCACCGGGCAGATCTCCACGCCCGGCAGTTTGGCCTCCAGTGCGCGGGCAAACGCCAGCGCATCCGGCCCGGGCGCGACGCCCAGCACCACACAGCCGATCCGGTTGCGCTGCGCATACTCGCACAGCGCGCCCTTGGGGTCTTTGGCGTGAAGCACCGTCATATCCGCGCCGACATCGTTGCTGCGCCGCAGCAGGTACTCCAGCGCCTCCGCCTCGTTTTCCGCGCTGCCCATGAACCGCTCGCCCTCGTGGGCCACATGCACCACGTGCACGCCCACTTCCCTGATCGCTGCGATCTGCGCGCCCTCACGAATCAGGCGCTCACAGTTCTTCTGCCCGGTCACACAGACCATCACGTCGCGCTTGCTCATGCCTGCACCTCCTGTCCGCTCAGGGGCTCCACATCCAGCACGATGGAACCCTGGCTCGTCACCCGCACATCGCCGCCCAGCAGCGCCTGCGGACGCGGCTTGGAGCGGTCCAGCAAAAATCGCCGTTCGCCCTCCTCGGACATGTCCTCGTAGATGTTGATCATCAATTCGCTAAAGTAGACGCCATCCTCATAGACTTCGTCTTCCCCCAGCCGCACGAGCGTGCCCACCGTTGTGCGCTGCAACCCGTTATGAATATCCCGCAAAAAGCGGCCATACCGCACCACGGGCATCAGGCGCAGATCCGTTGTAAAGATCAACATCGCGCTGAGCAGAATGCAGCCAGCGGCGCACAACAGCTCATTGCGCAGGATAAAGCCCGCGACCGCCATCGCCACAAACGGCAGCGCACAGAGCACCATCTTAACGCCTTCGCGCTTGACGCGACTGCGGTTCTCTTCCGTATCCCGTTGCGTATACAGCACTCTGATCTCTCCTTTTCGGGTATGATATCCACTTGCTTTTGATTCGCACTTTACTAAAACCCCTTGTCCATGGCCATCTCAAAGCCAGGCCTGCTTTGCCTCATGTTGACGCGGCCCCCGGCGCCTGTGCCCCCGGCGTGAACCGCACGCGCCCCTTTTCATAGTGAATGACGCCCGTGGACCCGCGCACATCGCCCTTCTGCACGCACAATCGCAGCAGGCTGGCTGTCAGCATCGGGCCTCCCTGCCGGGTGAGCGCATCCTTCCAGAGGGTGAACGCGCACCCCTCCCGAAAGCGCGTGCAGTAGAACGACTTGGAATTCTCCGCAATCTTTCCCTTTTCGCACAGCGGGCAGGCGATGCCCAAATCGCGCGGCCGCCTGGAGCGCCCGCGCGGCGCCTCCTTTTCAAACGGGATTTCCGGCGCGGCGTCGGCCCGCTCCACCAAAAAAGCCGCAAGCCGCGCAATGCCCTCCCGAAAGCGCGTCTCGCCTCCCTGGCCCCGGGCGATCTGCGACAGCGCGCGTTCCCAGCGCCCCGTCGTCTCGGGCGAGGCGATCTCCGGCGGCACCGCGTCGATGAGCCGGACCCCCTTTTCGGTGGCAATCAGGCTCTTTCCGCTGCGGCGGACATAGCCCACCTCGATCAGCCGCTCGATGATCGCCGCGCGCGTGGCGGGCGTGCCCAGCGCACAGTCGCGCATCTGTTCGCGCAGCGCCTCATCCTCGATCTGCCGCCCGGCGTGCTCCATCTCCGAGAGGAGCGTCGCATCGGTGTGCTCCTTGGGCGGCTTCGTCTTCTCTTCCCGTGCCTGCGCGCGGCTGCACCGGCGCGTATCGCCCTCGCTGAGCGCGGGCAGCTCCTGCTCTTCCCCGCTTTTGCGCCGCTTTCCCTCCGTCTGCTGGTAGACCTCGCGCCAGCCTGCCTGCACAACCGACCGGCCCGTGCTCAAAAACCGGTCTTCCCCCACCGATGTGATCACGCGAAGCGCATCATAGGCATAGTCGGGGTAAAACGCCGCGGCCAGCCGCCTGGCGACCATCTCGTAGACCTTGCGCTCCACCGCTGTGAGCGCCACGCCCTCCGCCCGTTTGCCGGTGGGAATGATGGCGTGGTGATCGGTCAGCTTCGCATCGTCAAACACGCGCGGGGTGAGCCGCACGCCGCAGGCCAGCGCACGCTCGCCCAGCGAAGCCAATTCCCCGTCGTATGCCCCCAGCGTCTTTTGCACCTTGGGGAGCATGTCGCGCGACAGGTAGCGGCTATCCGTGCGCGGATAGGTGAGCAGCTTGTGCTGCTCATAGAGCTTTTGCGCGGCCGCCAGCGTCTGCTTGGCCGTGAGGCCCAGCTGCGCGTTGGCCTCGCGCTGAAGCGCCGTCAGATCATAGAGCAGCGGCGGGCGCTCGGTCTTGCGCTCGCGCGAGGCCTCCGTCACGCGGCCTTCCTGCCCCCGCACGCGCGCGGCGATCTGCTGCGCCCGCTCGGGATCATCGATGCGCTTTTCCCCGGCGTCATCGACATACACGCCGGTGTAATCGCCAAAGTCCGCGCGCACCGTGTAATACGTCTTCGGCTTAAAGGTGTCGATCTCGCGCCTGCGCCTGACGAGCATGCTCAGCGTAGGCGTCTGCACCCTGCCGATGGAGAGCAGCACCCCATAGCGCAGCGTATAGGCGCGCGTCGCGTTCATGCCGATGAGCCAGTCCGCGTCGGCCCGGCACCGCGCGCTCTGGTACAGCGCGTCGTATGCCGAAGCGGGCTTGAGGGCCTCAAACCCCGCGCGGATGGCCTCGTCGGTCATCGAGGAGATCCAAAGCCGCATGACCGGCTTATGGCAGCCCGCCTGCTCGTAGATATACCGGAAGATCAATTCGCCCTCGCGCCCGGAGTCCGTCGCGCAGATGACCTGTCCGGTCTGCTCGTCGTTGAGCATCTTTTTGACCGCCAGAAACTGCGGCCTTGTCTTCTTGATGACCTTTGTCTCCATGCGCTCGGGCAGAATGGGCAGATCCTCGCGCTTCCAGCGCGTATAGCGCTCGTCGAGCTCCTGAGGTTC
>DVJV01000138.1 GCA_018716525.1 Candidatus Ventricola gallistercoris | reverse complement strand
AGGCCCGACACCTGAAGCCGCACGGGAATGAGCACTGAGTTGGCCGTGCGCATCAGCGAAGAGACGACCCGCACGCCCGTCAGCGGCAGCGCGAGGGAGAGCATCTCCCGCAAGATATCGCGCCGGTCGCCCTGGCCGCGGATCATGAGAAGCGGGCGCAGGCAGAGCAGCAGCATCAGCACGAGTCCCAGCGTTTCGCCCACCAGGGCCGCGGCGGCGGGAATGGCGGAGCGCAGCATCACAGGCCAGCCGCGCAGTGCCGATACCAGACGCAGGCAGAGCAGAAAGCGGACAATCTGCTCGAGCATTTCGCTCAGCGCCGGGGGGACGGGCCTGCCTGTGCCGTAAAAATAGCCGTTGAGCGCGCAGGACATGCCCAGCACCGGCACGCAGGGCAGGTAGATCAGCAGCGCGGGCAGCGTGCGCACGTCGCCGAGCCAGAGCGCCAACGGCTCGCGCAGGATGAATGCGCCCAGCATCAGCGGCAGACTGACGGCCAGCGACAGGGCCAGCGCGCAGCGCAGCACGCGCACCTGGCGCACGGGGGCAGACTTGGCGCTCATGCGCGATACGGCGGCTGGCAGGCCGGAGACCACGGGCGTGATGAGCAGCATCTGCGCGTTTTGGGCCAATTCAACCAGGCCCATCGCCTGCGCGCCCAGCTCGCGCGAGAGCCAGATGCGCATGGCAAAGCCGATTATCCGGACGGTAAAGTGGGAAAAGCTCAGAAACAGCGTCTTTTTGACCATCGAATGCATGGACATCACCCGGGCAAGGGTATGCACCCGGCCCGCAGGATAATACAGAGAGGGAGTAGCGGTATGTTTTCAAAGTGGGATCACCGGTTTATGGAGATGGCGCGGCTCGTCGCCACCTGGGCAAGCTGTTATCAGGAAAACAGGAAGATCGGCGCCGTCATCGTCAAGGATAAACGGGTGATGACCACCGGCTACAACGGCGCGCCTGCCGGGGTGAAGACCTGTGTGGAGCGCGGCGAGTGCCTGCGCAAGAAGCTGGGCATCGCCTCCGGCACGCGGCACGAGATGTGCTATGCGGTGCATGCGGAACAAAACGCCATCATTCAGGCGGCAAAGCTCGGCGTGAGCATCGAGGGCGCAACGCTCTACTGCACGCACCAGCCCTGCATCCTGTGCGCGAAGATGATCGTCAATGCCGGCATCGTGCGCGTGGTGTACGGGGAGGGCTATCCCGATGCATTTGCGCTGGAGATCTTCCGGGAAGCGGGCGTTGCGGTGGAGTGTTATCAGGAGGAAGATTGCTGAAACGCGCATTTTGCCGCTTGGCGCAAGAAAATTCCAAAGCGGGAGAAAAGGTGTTTGCAAAGAACGCCTTTTTTTGTTTTTGATGCAATATCTTTGCCTCCCCGTGCGTTATCATGGTGAAAGCACGCGGGCTTTTGCAAAGGAGGGATGCAAGTGATCGACGAAAGGGCATTCGTCTTGGAAGTCGCATCCATGCGGGATATGCTCTACCGGCTGTCGGTGAGCTATCTGCGCAGCGATGCAGACGCACAGGATGCCGTGCAGCAGGCGCTGGAAAACGCCTGGCGCCACAGGGACCGGGTGGATGAGGCAGGCTTTCGTCCGTGGCTGGTGCGCATTGTCATCAACGAGTGCAAATCGGCGCTGCGAAGGCGAAAAAAGCTCTTTTTCACCGAACGGATGGAGAAGGTGGCCGTCCGTACACCGCCGCCGGATTTGGCGCTTGCTGATGCACTGGAGCGCATGCCTGAAAAGCTGCGCACGCCTCTTTTGCTGCACCATATGGAGGGGTTCTCGCTGGAGGAGATTGCCGCAGCGACAGGCGTGCCGCGCACGACAGTAGCCAGCCGTCTGTTTCGCGCCCGGCGCGCGCTGCGGGAGGCGCTTGGAGAGGAGGAAAGCGTATGCGACGCAGGGAGATAGCGGAACCCACGCGCGAGAAGCTGTTGCGCGCTTTTGCCGATACGCCGCCTGAATTTGACGATGCGCTTCGCAGCACGTTAAACCGTTTGCAAAGCGAAAAGGAGGAAAAGACGGTGAAGAGAAAGCTGGGCATGGCGCCCGTATTGGCGCTTGTAATCGTGATGGTGCTGGCCGTCGTCGCGGTGGCGGCCGCGCTGTATCCCCAGACGGTGGAGCGGTTCCGCGAAAACTACGGGGAGGATTATCTCAAGGGCGATGAGACGGCGCAGGTGAATGCGTCCTGCACGCTGGGCGACGTGGTCTATACGCTCACGGATGTGGTCTGGGAGCGCGGGGTGCTCTTTGGCACGGTGGTCATGAAGCCGCGCGAAGGCACCAATATCGTGCTCATTCCCGAGGATTACGAAGTGAATGACGCGGCCGGATATGCGGTGCACGATAAGGAAGAGGCGCCCGAAGGCGCGCCGAGCTACCAGGAGCTGGCCAACGAGCGTGGAGCGCGGCTTGTGCTGGCCAAGTGTGTTCCAGATGGATACGTGGTCGACGGGAACGTGATGAGCGGAGACGTGGGGTATTTTGCTACGCCCATGCACGATGGTTCCATTGTCACCTCGTTTGAGCTCTATGGTTGGAACGGCAGCATTGAGCATGCCGAATCCTACGTATTGCAGCTGAACCCGCACAACTGGGAGGTCACGCCCGAGGGCGAATGGCTGCGCGAGGAGCCGGACAACACCTGGCTCAAGGATACGTGGCAGGTGGAGGTCTTCCCGGTTCTCAAGGACGGAACACAGGCAGAAATCGAGGCGCCGCAGATTCCAGAGCAGACGCTTGAAACAGAAGGAATGACGGTGGTTACGCCCGATGGGTTTGACGGCACGCTGCCTGTCTATGCGGTTACCGCCGCGGACTGGCGGAGCGTGGTGGAGCCGGAATGGTTTGATGCAAGCGGCATTGCCGAAAGCGAGCACCTTGAATGGGTGGAC
>DVJV01000137.1 GCA_018716525.1 Candidatus Ventricola gallistercoris | reverse complement strand
ATCAATCATTGAGGGATAATCTAAAATCCTTCTTTCATAAACCTTTTTCACGTCTCATCATCACTCGTCCCCTTTGTTCCAACATTGAACAAACCCGTATTGCACCTTTTTCCACAGGGTAAACAACAAGTTTATACACCGCAAACTTTTGCGGTACGAATACTCTGATTAAGGAATGTGCTGTGATAATGTCGCAACCCCTAAAACCATGTTATAACAAAAAAAACCTCCACAATGAGCCGAAAATGAATTACGGAAACGGATTTCTAAACTGATTTAGAATCAAGTAACCTTACCGAATAAGAATAAAAAGAACGCCACAGTCAAACTTTTAGGCATAGTTAAGCGGCTGCCTCCCAAAGGAGGTAGCCGCTTGGCTATCCTCGCGCCAAACGCGCGTGTTGCGTGCGTTTGCCCGTGCGGCGTCACACGCCGCGCATCAGCAGCTCGATCATTTTGGCGCAGCGGTCCATGCTCTCCACCGCGATGTGCTCAAACCGCCCGTGGAAGGCAAAGCCGCCCGTGCACAGGTTCGGCGTCGGCAGGCCCATGTAGGACAGGCGGCAGCCGTCCGTGCCGCCGCGCACCGGCTCGACGCAGGGCGTCATGCCCGCGGCGGTGACCGCCTTCCTGGCGTCCTCCACCAGGTGCATGTGCGGGGCGATCTGCTCGGCCATGTTGTAATAGCTGTCCTTGATGGTCAGGGTCACAATCTCCTTGCCGTAGCGCTCGTTGATCGTCTTGGCCGCGTGGCGGAGCATCTGCTTGCGGTGCTCGAACATCGACCGGTCGTGGTCGCGCACGATGTAGTGCATCTGCGCGTGCTCCACATCGCCCTGCATGCTCTCCAGGTGGAAGAAGCCCTCGTAGCCCTCGGTCATCCGCGGAATATCCGCCGCCGGGAGCATGGCGTTGAATGTCATGGCCACCAGCACGGCGTTGATCATGGTATCCTTGGAGGAGCCGGGATGCACGCTCACGCCGGAGATCTCCACCGACGCCGAGCAGGCGTTGAACGTCTCGTAGGCGATCTCGCCCTCCTTGCCGCCGTCCACCGTGTAGGCAAACGCCGCGCCGAACTTCTTCACATCAAAGTGGGCGACGCCCATGCCGATCTCCTCATCCGGCGTGAAGGCGATGCACAGCTTCCCGTGCGGCGCGCCGGAGGCGATGACCGCCTCGCAGGCCGTCAGAATCTCCGCGATGCCCGCCTTGTCATCCGCGCCCAGCAGCGTGGTGCCGTCGCTGGTGATCAGCGTCATGCCCTTGAGGCCGGCAAGCGTGGGGAATTCGCTCACGCGCAGCACGTCGCCCGTGCCCTTGAGCACGACGTCGCCGCCGTCGTAATGCTCGATGATCTGCGGGCGCACGCCCTCGCCGCTGTAGCTGCACGATGTATCCATGTGGGCGATAAAGCCCAGGGCAGGCTTGTCCTCGCACCCCGGCGTGGCGGGAAGAAAGCCATAGACGACGCCATATTCATCGACGTGGACGCCGTCAAGGCCCATCTGCTTCATTTCATCCGCAAGAAGGCGGGCCAGGTCGAGCTGGCAGGCCGTGCTGGGCACGCAATCGGTGTCATAGGCGGACGTGGTGTGCACTGCGGCATACCGCAAAAAACGTTCATAAGCGCGCATACGCATCTCTCCTTTTTGAGCTTTGATTCTGAGCGTATTATAGCAGGTTTCGGCCCGGCAGAAAAGCCGCATCGCGCAAAAACCTGCGCGCGGCCGCCGGGTCTGGCGGGGCGTGGCGGTTGTCAATCCGGGCGTTTTGTGCTATCCTTGACAAAGAAGATTTTGCACCAGACAGGGAGGATGCTTATGGGATATCAGGCGCTGTACCGCCGCTACCGGCCGGCGCGGTTTGATGACTTTGTGGGGCAGGAGCCCATCGTCAAAACCCTGCGCAGCCAGGTGATGAGCGGGCGCATTGCCCACGCCTATCTGTTTTGCGGCACGCGCGGCACGGGCAAGACCTCCACGGCGAAGGTTTTTGCGCGCGCGGTGAACTGCGAGCATCCCGACCGGGGCGAGCCCTGCGGCACATGCCCGGCCTGCCAGGCGCTCGCCGCGGAAAACAACCTGGACATTCTGGAGATCGACGCGGCCAGCAACAACGGCGTGGACGAGATCCGCGACCTGCGCGAGAAGGTCAAGTACCCGCCCCAGAACGGGCGCTACCGCGTGTACATCATCGACGAGGTGCACATGCTCTCGCAGGGCGCATTCAACGCGCTGCTCAAGACGCTGGAAGAACCGCCGGCCTATGTGGTGTTCATCCTGGCCACGACCGAGCCGCAGAAGCTGCCCGCGACGATCCTCTCGCGCTGCCAGCGCTTTGACTTCCGGCGCATCCCCTCCGAGCAGATCATCCGCCGGCTGCGCGTGGCGCTTGAGGAGGGCAACATCGCCGCGGACGACGCCGCGCTCGCGCGCATCGCGCGCGCGGCAGAGGGCGGCATGCGCGACGCCTGGTCGATCATGGACATGTGCCTGGGGTATGTGGTGCAGGAAGAAGGAAAGAAGCTGACCGAGTCGCTCGTGGTGCAGGTGCTGGGCGCGGCAGACCGGGGCTTTCTGTTTGAATTTGCCGACAAGCTCATCAGCGCAGACGCCGCGGGCGCGCTCGGCATGATCGACGAGATGATGCGCATGGGCCGCGAGGTGCAGGTGTTCGTGCGCGATGTGAGCGCGCATCTGCGCTCGCTGATGCTGGCGGATGTGTGCGGCGAGGAAAGCGCCGCCGCGCTGCTGGACATCACCCATGAGGACGCCGCCGCCTATGTGGCCCAGGCGCGGCGCACGTCGCACACGCGGCTGATGCGGATGCTCGACCTCTTTTTGCAGAGCGAAGCGGACATGAAGTGGGCTTCCCAGCCCCGCTTTGCGCTGGAAACCGCGGCCATCCGCGCCTGCGAGCCGGAGGAGAGCCTGCAATTGGAAGCGCTCATCTCGCGCGTAGACGAGCTGGAGCGCAAGCTGCGCGAGGGCGCAGTCGTGGCCGCACCCGCGCAGCAGGCGGCCGGCGCACAGGCCGAAGCGCCCGCCGCACAGGAGGCCCCGCAGCCGCCCGCAGCGGGCCAGGCAGCAACCCCCGCCGCCTCCACCCCCGCGCCTGCGCCGGATGCCGAGCGCGTCTGGCAGGAAGCGCTGCGCAAGGCCAAGCAAAAGCCCCAGCTTTTCGGCATGCTGCGCAACGGGCGGCTGGCCTCCAGCGAGAACGGCCTGTTCACCGTGGTCTATGACCGGGTGACGGGGGGCGCCTACGTCAAGCTGCTGAACATGGAAAAGAAGAGCGAGGAGGTCGCGCAGCTGCTCTCGGAGGCCGCCGGAAGGCCCTGCAAGTTCCGCGCCGCCATCGAGGGCACGGTGGCCGAGTCGGACAAGTCCGTCCTGGCCGCGCAGCAGGAGGCCCGCGAGCAGGCGCAAAACAACCTGAGCCGCGTGTTTGAGGCCTTCGGGCGGGAGAACGTGCGGGTGATCGACGGGGAGGAGCACTGAGGCTTCGCCTGAAAATCCCATTCCCCGTGCGCCTGGCACGGCAAAGCCCCTGTGCGCAAATGCCATTGCGCACAGGGGCTTTATAGGTTCTTTTTCTTCTTTCACCTGCCCGGCGCGGCGCGGGAGCCTGATGAAGGCTGCGCGCCCGCCCCGGCCATCGCCGGAATGCCAAAGAGCGCCAGCACGCAGATGCACAGATCCTTGTGGGTGAAGAAATGATGGACATATGCGTGGCTGGAAGTGATGCATATCCACGCGACGGGAATCAGGGCAACGGCCAGCATCGTCAGGCAGGCAGCCGCCAGCTTTCCGCGCGGCGCCGTCTGCGCACGGCGCGCCAGAGCACAAGCCCCGCGCAGACGGCATACAGGATGCCATAGGCCGGGCGTGCCAGATCCTTCATATTGAGGAGCAGCGCATCCCACCTGGAAAACGTGGCTTCCGCCGCTTCATTTCCGACATGCCTCATCGTGGCCTGGAAGGCATCGGCAAAGAAATTTTCGCCCGTAAGCACGGTTCCCCATGTCCACTTGAGCGCCCACATGCCGAAATAGCCCAAAGACCAGACGATGCCCGCGCGCAGAATCATGCCGGCGGCGGATTTGAGCCCCGCTTCCCTTGAAAGAAACAGCTCAAAGAAGAGCGGATAGCAAAGCGTGATCATGGGATATGTGAAAAGGTCAAAATAGCCGGTCATGACTCCCCACATCAGATAGAAATACAGGGCGCGCTCCCTGTTCCCGTGAAACCATTCCCGCCCGGTCAGCATCAGCCATGCGCCGCCAAGCCCCAGCAGATAGACGCACAAAAACTGAATATTGACCTGTGTGCCCAGGGGCGTAATGGTCAGCAGGCTGGCAAGAAGCGGAACCAGCAGCTTTGTATACCCCATCTTGCAGACGGTGAGCAGGAGCCCCGCCGCCAGCGCATAGTGCACCATCGCGATACAGGCGCGGATATCCTCATAGCCCATGATCATCAGCAGCGGGCGCAGAAACACCAGATAGCCATGCCAATACCGCCCATAGGAAACGACCTGCGGCTCTTCCTGCGCATACCCGGTGATCAGCTGCGCCAGGCTCTGGCTGGTGGTGCCCGGATATTCCTCATGATACACATGCAGCGCCTTGTCCAGCGCGCTCTGGCCGGGATCGGCATACAGCGCGTGGCTGATCATGAGCGCATCCGTGAAATTGTCCTTCTGTGTGCCCGGATAGAGCCGGATGGTCATCGCGTATTCCGGCTCGTTTTCAAACGTGAGCACGGATTGCTGCAGGTTGTCCATCATGCGCCACCGCCCCGGCAGGCTGTAAACGAGCACAAGCAGCGCCAGCCCCAGCACGCTCGAGGCAAACAACAGCAGCAGCAGGCGAATTCCCACGCGGACATGCGCTCTGGCGGCATTTCTCATCTCCAGCTTTTCCCTCCCCATAACAAGATCCCCCGCGTGGCTCAATCCGGCACGGGGGGGGGCATTGATTTGAAGCCCTGCACGGCATCATTGCACCGGCGCGGTGCAAATGCCATCGGGGCGCTTTTCCTGTCAGATCTTTCTGAGCAGCTTGCGGGCATCCTCCTGGGAGGCCAGCGCAAGCAGGTGCTCCTTGCCGCTGAAGACGTATTCCGCGCCGGGCAGCGGGCGCAGTTCGCCGCCCGCCTTCACCGCCAGGATGTTGATCTTGAAGCGGTTGCGCACGTCCACTTCCCGCACACTGCGGCCGATCCAGTTTTCAAGCGGCGGAATCTCATAGATGGAGTAGCCGTCTGTCAGCTCGATGTAGTCAAACACGTTCTCCGCGCTCTGGCGCACGGCCATGCGCTCCGCGCTGTCGCGCTCGGGATAGACGACCTCATCGGCGCCATTGCGCAGCAGCAGCTTGGCCTGAATGTCGCGGCTCGCCTTGGAGATGACGCGCTTGGCCCCCATCTCCTTGAGCAGGGAGGTGATCAGCAGGCTGCTGGTAAAATCCGTTCCGACGCACACAAAGCACAGGTCAAAATTGTGCACGCCCAAAGAGCGCAGCACCTCTTCATCCGTGCAATCGGCGATCTGCGCGCTGGTGACCGTGTTGGCTAGGTCGTTGACGGCCGCTTCATCGCGGTCGACGATCATGACCTCGTTGTTCAGGCTCATAAACTTCTTGCACAGGTGCCGCCCGAAGCGGCCCATGCCGATGACGAGAATGGATTTCATGCCGGTTTCCTCCTGTTTTGCACGGGCACATCAGCCCACAATCAGCTTTTCAGCCGGGTATTGCACATTGGCGCGGGAGCCGCGGTTGGTCAGCAGGATGGCAAACGTCAGGCTGCCCAACCTGCCCGCATACATCAGCAGCACGATGATCACGCGCGAAAGGTTCGTCAGCTCGCGCGTGATGCCGGTGCTCATGCCCACGGTATCCATCGCCGAGAACACCTCCAGCAGCACGTCGCGCAGCGGCAGGGCCGTCTGCATGCCGCAGATGGCGAGCGTGGAGGCGATGCCCATCACCACGTAGACGACCACGATCGAGCACGCGCGGCGCAGCACATCGTTTTCAATCCTGCGGCCGAAGATGTGCACGTCGTCCTCCCGGCGGAGGATGGACACGGCCATGTAGAGCACCAGCAGCATGGTGGTGGTCTTCGCGCCGCCGGCGGTCGATCCCGGGTTGCCGCCGGTGAGCATGAGCAGCACGGTCAGCAGGCTGCCCGCCTCGGACAGCGACGCGGTCGGCACGGTGTCAAACCCTGCCGTGCGGGGCGTGACCGAGGAAAACAGGCTCGCCCAGATGCGCGTGGAAACCGGCATGCCCTGCATGGAGGCATTCGCCTCGAAGATGAAAAACAGCGCGGCGGGCACAAACAGCAGCACGACGATCAGCACGAGCACCACGCGGGAGTGCAGCTGCAGCTTACGCCAGTGAAAGTGCGTCTGCAGCAGGTCATCCCAGAGGAAAAAGCCCATGCCGCCCAGCGTGATGAGCGCCATGACGACGACATTGATCAGCGGATCGGCCACAAACGACTCAAGCGACGTATACGGCCCCGTGACCGAGCCCATCAGGTCAAACCCCGCATTGCAAAACGCCGACACGGCGTGAAACACGCCATACCAGACGCCCTGCGCAAGGCCGAGCATCGGCACAAAGCGGAAGCTGAGCAGCAGCGCGCCCGTGCCCTCGATCACCAGGGTGCCGAACATGGCCCGGCGCACCAGCCTGACAATGCCGCCGATGTGCAGCGAGGCGACGCTCTCCTGCAAAAGCGTGCGCTGGCGAAGGCCGATGCGCCTGCCCATCAGCATGGAGATGATGCCCAGAATGGTCATCACACCCATGCCGCCGATCTGAATGCCCGTCAGGATGACAGCATGGCCGAATGTCGTCCAGTACGTCGCCGTATCCACAACCACCAGACCCGTCACACAGACGGCGCTCGTCGCCGTGAACAGCGCCGTCAGCGGATCGGTGAACTGCCCGCCTGCCGAGGATACCGGCAGCATGAGCAACAGCGAAATGGTCAGAATGATCAGAAAAAAGCCCAGCGCAATCATCGCCTGCGCGCTCATGGGCGTTTCTCTTCTGACAGGAAGCCGCATGGCATTTCCTCCCAATATCCGTTACAATCATGATTTTTCTTTTGAAGGGAAATCAGCGATATTGTAGCGCATTTCGAGTGCTTTTGCAAGCGCTTCACACACAGGTTTACATTCCTGAATACGCCGGGCCGTTTTCCCCGTGTCCGGCGGGGTATACGCCATAAAAAAGCGGCGTGCGCATGCTCACACATGCGCACACATGCAAGGCGGGCAGGGCGTATACCGGGCTATGGGTTCCTTCACATTCAGACGGGCTGCCCCCTGCGCAGGTGGCGGGGCACGCCGTGCCTGAAAATGGGAAACAGCTCCTTGTCAATCAGCGGCCGCACGTAGGCCATGAACGGCTCGCGCATGCGGTAGTGCTCCGCGTCGATCCACTCAAGCGGAACGGTCTTTTCCGCGTTGGCAATGCCGTGAATGTCGTGCAGCGCCGTCTCGCAGCGGTAATCTTCGCCCGGCGCGCGCACGAAGGCCACCATCATGCCCGTCTTTCCCTCGAGCGCCGCGCCGACCGCCGCGCTGCCGGCGGCAAAGGCCTCGTCGATATCCGTGCCGCTGGCGATGTGCGCCGCGCACCGCTGAAGCGTGGAGAGCTCCACCGCGCGGGTCTTGGTGTTGATGCGCTCGCCCAGCAGGCTGCACAGGTAGCGCGCCGTGCCGCCCAGATACTTGTGGCCGAAGGAATCCACGTGCAGCGCATCCTCCGAAAGCTCGCAGACGTAGCGCCCGTCCGCCACGCGGATGCCCTCCGAAACGGCGATGACCAGCGAGGGCGTGTGCTGCTGCAGCCGCTCCACCTCGCGCACAAACCGCTCGGGATCAAACACGACTTCCGGCAGGCAGATCATGGCCACGCCTTCGCAGTCCTCATCCTCGGCCAGGGCCGCCGCGGCGGTCAGCCACCCGGCGTTGCGGCCCATGATCTCCACGATGGTGACGGACCGCAGGTCGTAAATGGTCGAATCGCGCACGAGCTCCTTGAGCGTCGCGGCGATATACTTGGCCGCCGAACCATAGCCGGGGGTGTGGTCGGTCACGGCCAGGTCGTTGTCGATGGTCTTGGGCACGCCGATGAAGCGGATATCGCTGCCCTTCTTTTGCGCATAATCGCTCAGCTTGAGGATGGTATCCATGCTGTCGTTGCCGCCGATATAGAAGAAATAGCCGATGTCGTACCGCTCCAGAATGGCGAACAGCCGCTCATAGACGGCCTCATCCTTCCCGGCATCGGGCAGCTTGTAGCGGCAGCTGCCCAGATAGCTCGAGGGCGTGCGGATCAGCAGCTCGATATCCTCGGGCGCCGCAAAGGCCTGCGCAAGATCTATCAGCCGCTCCTGCAAAAGGCCCTGCACGCCGTTGCACATCCCGTAAACGCGCGAAATGCCGTGCTCCCTGCACGCGCTGAACACGCCCGCAAGGCTGGCATTGATCACGGCGGTGGGGCCGCCGCTCTGGCCGACAATTGCATTGCTTCCCATGGTCGGTCTCTCCTCTTTTCTCATGTATCCATGTTTTCTTTCCGCGTATGCCTTCATTATACCATGCAACAAAGCGGCAAACAAGGCCGCCGCACCCGCCCGGGCGCGCCGCTTTGGCAAAATTCCGAGCGCCTGCCGCTTTACAAACGCGCACCCTCTACGGTATACTGTTGGCGTCCGCTTACACTGCCCGGCGTTTTGCCGGCTGAAATAGGAATGCATCACCATCGGAAGGGGAGTGTTCGCCGTGAGGGGTGTGGAAACCCGCATTCAGGAAATTCGTCACAAGATCTTTCTGGAGATCGCACGCATGGCCTATCACACCGAGTGGCCGGTAGAAAAACACATTGAGGAGCTGCCCTACAAGATCATCCCGGGAGAGGTCGGCAACTACCGCAACGACATCTTTCTGGAGCGGGCCATCGTCGGCGAGCGCCTGCGCCTGGCCATGGGCCTGCCTTACCGCAGCGCGGCGGAGCACACATCGCTCTCCGATCACATCGAGGATGCCGACAAGGAGGAAACCTACTACACGCCGCCGCTGATCAACGTGATCAAGTTCGCCTGCAACGGCTGCAAGGACAACCATGTGCTGGTCACCGAGGGCTGCCAGGGCTGCCTGGCGCACCCGTGCGTGGAGGTCTGCCCCAAGGGGGCCATCTCGCTTGACCGCTACAACGGCCGTTCCCGCATCGACTACGACAAGTGCATCAGCTGCGGGCGCTGCATCGACGTGTGCGCCTACCACGCCATCATCCGCCAGGTGCGCCCCTGCGCCGCCGCCTGCGGCATGGACGCCATCCGCACCGATGAAAACGGCAAGGCCGACATCGACTACGACCGCTGCGTCTCCTGCGGCATGTGCCTGGTCAACTGCCCGTTCGGCGCCATTGCGGACAAATCGCAGATCTTCCAGGTGATCCGCGCCATCCAAAGCGGCAAGCGCGTCTATGCCGCGGTGGCGCCCGCCTTCGTGGGCCAGTTCGGCGCGAAGGTCACCCCCGGCAAGCTGCGCGCCGCCATGAAGCAGCTCGGCTTTGCCGACGTATTCGAGGTCGCCATCGGCGCAGACCTGTGCGCGGCCCAGGAAGCCGAGGACTTCCTGAGCGAAGTGCCCGAAAAGCTGCCCTTCATGGGCACCTCCTGCTGCCCCGCCTGGTCGGTGATGGCCAAGAAGCTCTTCCCGGAGTACGCCAACTGCATTTCCATGGCGCTGACCCCCATGACCCTGACCGCCCGGCTCATCAAGCGCCAGCATCCGCACGCGAAGGTCGTCTTCATCGGCCCGTGCTCGGCCAAGAAGCTGGAAGCCCGGCGGCGCACGGTGCGCAGCGAGGTGGACTTCGTGCTCACATTCGAAGAGATGGCCGGCATATTCGACGCCAAGCACGTGGATCTGCAATCCATCGAGGAGGACCCCGCCGGCGTGAACGACGCTTCCACCGACGGCCGCAACTTCGCCGTCTCCGGCGGCGTGGCAAAAGCCGTGGTCAACGTGATCAAGAGCAAATACCCCGACCGGGAGGTGCCGGTGGTCAACGCCGAGGGCCTGCGCGAGTGCCGCCAGATGATGGCCCTGGCCAAGGCGGGCAAGTACGACGGCTATCTGCTCGAGGGCATGGCCTGCCCGGGCGGCTGTGTCGCCGGCGCGGGCACCATGCAGCCGATCAAGCGCTCCCAGGTGGCGGTGAACCTGTATGCCAAGCAGGCCAACCACCAAAAGGCGGATGAAACCGAATACGTCAAGGAGCTCAACAAGCTGGTGGATTAACCTTATCACTCCATAAAAGATGCGCCTGTGGCCAAGCGGCCACAGGCGCCAGCGTGTCGAAAAAGTCCGCCTGCGGCGTCCTTTTCCGAGTATTTGCACTGTTTCCCTCTCGGCTCTATGAGCCTCCCGGGCGGGAAACAGCGCAAGGAAACCTTGCAAGGCAAGGCTTCCGCATCCGCCGCACATGTCGCCGGATGCGGATTGCATTTGGAGGGCTTTAGCCCTCCAAACCTCCCGGATGGGTTTTTTGACAGTCTGTGCGCCTGTGGCCAAGCGGCCACAGGCGCGTTTCTTATCGGAAAAGTCCGCCTGCGGCGTCCTTTTCCGAAATCGCAGCGTTTCCCGCTCGGCCCTTTGGGCCTCCCGGAAGTTTTTTGACAGTTTGTGCGCCATGCCATCATCCAAAGAGGGAGAACGCCACAAAAAGCGAGGACATGAGCGAGGCGACCAGCGAGACGACGGTGATCTGCGTGTTGATGGACGGCCCGGCGGTATCCTTGAAGGGATCGCCGACCGTATCGCCCACCACGGCGGCCTTGTGAGCATCCGATCCCTTGCCGCCCTCGTGCCCGGCCTCGATGTACTTTTTGGCGTTGTCCCACAGGCCGCCCGCGTTGGACATGAACAGCGACAGCAGCAGCCCGCTGACGATGTTGCCCAGCAGGAAGCCGCCGATGGCGCCGGGGCCGCCGATAAAGCCCACGATCAGCGTGGCGATGATCGCCATCAGTCCCGCGGGGATCAGCTCGCGCAGCGCGCCGGCGGTGGCAATGTCGATGCAGCGGTCATACTCCGGCCTGACGCCCGGCTTGCCCTCGCGCAGGCCGCGGATCTCTTGAAACTGCCTGTGGATTTCCGCCACCATCCGCTGCGCGTTCTTGTCCACGCCGAGAATGAGCATGGCGGAGAACACCGCCGGCACCGCAGCGCCGATCAGCACGCCGAAGAACACGACCGGGTCCATGATGTCAAAGCCCGTGAGCACGGCACGTCCCGCCTCCATGAGCGCGGCGTTCGCCTCGGAGAGGTATGCGCCCAGCAGGGAAATGACCGTCAGGCCCGCCGCGCCGATGGCAAACCCCTTGGTGACCGCCTTGACGGTGTTGCCGGCGCTGTCCAGCTCGTCGGCGACGCGGATCGTGTTCTCGCCCAGGTCGCCCATCTCCGCCAGGCCGCGCGCATTGTCGACGATGGGGCCGTATGCATCGTTGGAGATGATCATGCCCACGATGGAGAGCATGCCCACGGCCGCCATGGCGATGCCAAAGAGCGCGTAGCTTTCGCCCAGGGGCGCGCAGATCTGATAGGCAGCCAGCGCGGAAACCGCGATGCCGATCATGGCCGGAAGCGCGGAGATGAAGCCGTAGGAGACGCCCGAGAGGATCGTGAACGCCGAGCCCGTGCGCGAGGCATGCGCGACGCGCTGCACGATGGGCTTGCTGTCGTCGGTGAAATAATCCGTGGTGATGCCGATGATCACGCCGACCAGCAATCCGACCGCCGACGCGCCCCAGATCCGCCAGGAGAAGCCCTCGATCAGCAGGGTGGCCAGCGCCGTGAGCGCGACAAACGCGCCCGATGTCACATAGGTGGATGCGTTCAGCGCGCGCGTGGGCGAGCCGCCCTTTCCGATGCGCGCCGTGGCGATGCCGATGATCGAGGCGATGAGCCCGAGCGCCGCATACATGAAGACCATGGCGGTGTTTGCGCCGGTGGATGCCTCCAGCGAGCTGGCGATCACCAGCGCGGAGGTCATCGCCGCCACGTTGGAGTCAAACAGATCCGCGCCCATGCCGGCCACGTCGCCCACGTTGTCGGCGATGACGGCGGGATTGCGCGGGTCATCCTCGGGGATGCCCAGCTCCACTTTGCCGGTCAGATCGGCGCTGACATCCGCCGTCTTGGTGAAGATGCCGCCGCCCGCCTTGGCAAACAGCGCCAGGGAGCTGGCGCCAAAGGAAAAGCCCAGCGAGATGGCCGTATCCCCGAAGGCCAGCAGCACCGCCGCCACGCCAAACAGGCTGATGCCCACCACCGTGAGCCCCATCACCGCGCCGCCGCGAAAACCGATGAGGAACGCGGGCTTGATGCCCTTTTGCGCCGCCTCCGCCGCGCGGCCATTGGACGATGTCGCCACGATGATGCCCATCTTGCCCGCAATGGCGGAAAACGCTGTGCCCGCCAGGTAGGAAACCGCCATCGCCAGGTTCCGCCAGGCGTTTTGCGTCCGCCAAAGCGGCGTCGGCAGGAAGAGCACGAGCAGAACCGCTGCCACGCCGGCGAACACCGCCAGCACCCGGTACTCCTTGCGCATAAACGTGTTGGCGCCCGCCTTGATCAGCCCGGAGACCTCGCGGATCACCGGGTTTTTTACCGGCTGCCGCTTCACCCACAGGTGCAGCCACAGCGCAAACGCCAGGGCCATCACCACCGAAAAAAACGTGACGCCATAGATCAGTGCCATATCGCCTTCCATTGCAACCCCTCCTTCGTAATACGGTGCAGTTCTGCCCTTATTGTAGTACATTCTTGAGGGAGCGTCAATGAAAATCAGCTGTTTTTCCCATAAACGCCCCTTTACATTTATATATCCTGACGTATACTATCGCATCAGCTGCCGCACGTCCGCTTTTTCGCGCACGCCCGGCGCCGCTTCGCTTTTCCCGGCCAAAGACGACAAAATCTGTTGACAAAACCACGGGCGCATGGTATACTAGGCAAGTGCTTAGGGGTATGGTGTAATGGTAACACGCGGGTCTCCAAAACCTTTGTTGAGGGTTCGAGTCCTTCTGCCCCTGCCAAGCGAAACGCGCATCCGGCTTTGCCGGGTGCGCGTCAGACTGTCAAAAAACCCTTCCGGGAGGTTTGGAGGGCCAAAGCCCTCCAAATGCAATCCGAATCCGGCGACATGTGCGGCGGATTCGGAAACCTTGCTGTGCAAGGTTTCCTTGCGCCGTTTCCCGCCC
>DVJV01000003.1 GCA_018716525.1 Candidatus Ventricola gallistercoris | reverse complement strand
GAGCGGGAGCCGGGTGCCGTTACGCCGCGCGTGCAGGCTGTGGCAGATTTTCTCAACGCACACGGCGTTTGCGCGCAGGCGGTGCCCGACATGGTGCGCCGCCAGTGGGGCAAGCTGATGCTCAACGTTGGGCTGAATCAGTCTGTGATGGTTTTTGAAGGAAACTATGGCACCGTTCAAAAGCCGGGAAAGCCGCGCGATGTGATGATCGGCGCCATGCGTGAGGTGCAGCAAATCTCCCGGCTGGAGGGCTATCCCATCACCGATGAGGAGTTTGACGCATGGGTGGACATGGTTGGCAGTCTTTCCCCGGAGGGAAAGCCGAGCATGCGACAGGATGGGGAAGCGCGCCGCAAAAGCGAGGTGGAGCTTTTTGCGGGAACCATCGTGCGCCTTGCGCTCAAGCATGGGGTTGATGTCCCCGCCAACCGCTGGCTGTATGACACCATCCACGACATGGAAGCTGCATACTGATTCCGGCATGTGAGGAACCGATCAGGAAAGATAAAAAGAGCAGAGGCCCAGAAAGCCCCTGCTCTTTTGACATTCACAAATGAAAACGGATCGCAGGATGAGAAAAAACAAAATTCTTGGAAAAATCAGGAAGAAAACGCCTGTTTTAATCGTTTGATTCATGAGCGCAGGTTTCAAACCGCAGCAGATCGTGCGCAATGGGGGTATAGAAAAGCGCCTTGATGTGCGCCAGATCGTGGGCCTGAGGCAGAATCCACATCAGTTTGGTCACGACGGATTCAACCGTCATCGTGTGGGCTTCGAGCACGCCTGGTGTGGATGCAGCGCGGGCGCCGACTTCATAGACCATCAGGTCGCTGCCCTCGTGGGGTACCTGTGTGGTGATGACGATGGGCTTTCCGGCGGCGCTCCACGCGGCTACGGCGCAGAGAAAATCCTCCTGCTCATAGCAAGGCAGGCCACCCACGCCGAAGCTCTCGATCACCAGCGCGTCGAAGGCATCCAGCAAGAGGCGGAGTACGGCCGGGTTCATGCCCGGAATCAGCCGCAGCACAAACACCCGGGGGTTGAGCCGGTCATAGAATGCGGGTGGCGTTTGCGGCTTTTCCATGTGGATGTAGTGGAGGATGCGCCCGTCCTGCAGCAGGGCGATGTCGGGGTAGTCGATGCTGGAAAAGGCGTTCATCGACTTGGTGCGGGTCTTACGCGCCCGGGTGCCGCAGATGACATGGCCGTCAAAAACGACGAATACGCCGCAGAGTGCGTCATCCTGTGCAGCCAGAAAAGCGTCGTACAGGTTGCGCCGCGCGTCGGTATCCTGCACGTAGATGGATTTTTGTGAGCCGGTGAGCACGATGGGCTTTGCGCTGCGCTGAATCAGGTAGGAAAGTGCGCTGGCAGTGTAGGCCATGGTGTCGGTGCCGTGGGTAATGACAAAGCCGTCATATGCATCGTAGTGCTCGCGCACGCATTGCGCCAGACGCAGCCAGCAGTCTGGAGACATGTTTGTGGAATCGATGTTCATCGGTTGCAGCGCATCGACGTGGCAGAGCCCTTCAAGGGAGGGCACGCAGCGCAGAATGTCCTGTGCGAGCAGCTGCGGAGTGAGGCCGCCGCTTGATGGACGGCTGGCGATGGTTCCGCCGGTGGCGATGAGCAAGATGTTTTTCATGAATGTGACCTCGTTTTCTTCTCGGTATCGCTTCTATTATAGCATGTCCTTCGCGCAGGATAAAGCGCAAATTGAGGCGCGGATTTGACGAACTGCGCCTGAAATGCTATAATGAAACGATCCGTGTACACAGGAACAGGGAGCACCAAAGCGGTGTATGCTGTTTGCGGAAACAACCGGCCCGCAGGGAGGCTGCTTTTCTGCATGCCGGGTGGAGGGGTGCGCCGTGCTGTGCGGCAAGGCGTATTCCGTACATTGGATGTCGAATAAGGAGGAGTAACCGATGAACAGGATCAAAATGTTCTGTTGTCTGACCGTAGCCCTGCTCATGCTGCTGACCTGCGCTTGGGCGGAGGATGCCTCATCCAGGGCCGTTCTGCTTGTGCAGCTCCCCGAAGATGCGCAGATGATCGAGAACGTGGAGTTTGAAGATGGCGATTTCATTCAGACCTATCAGCTCAGCGGTGGCGCGCATGTGCAGCTTCTTCGCTATGCGGGGTTTGACATGACGCTCGACGAGCTTGTGCAGAGCGACTGGCCGGGTGCGGAGCATGTAACGCCGCTTGACATCACCTCCGTGGGTGGATACAATGCCAGCGGGGTGCGTCTGACCTACGCCCAAGAAGATCAGGATCAGGTCAGCGTGACGCTCGTTTTGGTCACGGTGGGGCAGGATACGCTGGTGTATCAGGCGGTTTATCCCACCAGCCTGGGCGAAGAGCAGATCGATTCGGCCGTGCAGAAAATGCTGGATTCCATGGATGTGCTCGGTGGCATGGGCAATGCCATGGCGGAAGTGGGCTGAGCCACCGTATCTGTGGTCAGAATGGCACAAAGATAAGCAAAGCGACGTTTTCCAGGCGGAATTGGCCATTGGAAAACGTCGCTTTCGTTTGCTTTTTTGAAGTGCTTACGAAGGAGCATGACAGCTTGTACACGGGATTCATTT
>DVJV01000136.1 GCA_018716525.1 Candidatus Ventricola gallistercoris | reverse complement strand
GAAGGTCATCTTGCGCAGGCAGTTCATGACGTCTGCGTCGTCGATGTTGCGCCAGTACTGGTAGAAGTCGTAGGGGCTGGTCTTCGCCGGATCGAGCCACAGTGCGCCCTTTTCGGTCTTGCCCATCTTGCGGCCGTCGTGCGTGAGCAACAGCTGGAATGTGCAGGCAAATGCGCTTTCGTGCTCCTTGCGGCGGATCAGGTCAGCGCCGCCGAGCATGTTGCTCCACTGGTCGTTGCCGCCCATCTGCAGCCGGCAGCCGTAGCGCTTGAACAGCTCCAGGAAGTCGTAGGACTGCATCAGCATGTACGTGAACTCCAGGAACGACAGGCCGTTGTCCGTCGCCATGCGCGCCTTATAGCATTCGGCCGTCAGCATCTTGTTGACGGAGAAAAGCGAGCCGATGTCGCGCATGAAGTCGATGAAGTTCAGGTGACGCAGCCAGTCGCCGTTGTTGACGATGATGGCCTTGTCCTCCGAGAAGTCGAGGAACCGGCCCATCTGCTCCCGGATGCGCGCGACGTTGCCGTCGATCGTTTCCACGGTCATCATCTTGCGCATGTCCGTCTTGCCGGACGGGTCGCCAATCATGGCGGTACCGCCGCCCATCAGGGCGATGGGACGGTGTCCGGCGCGCTGCATGTGCGCCATGGCCATGATCGGAATGTAGTGGCCGATGTGCAGGGAGTCGGCTGTCGGATCGAAACCGACGTAGAATGTGGTGGGGTTTTCAAGCTGCTTGTAGAGCTCGTCTTCAAACGTCATCTGAGCGATGAAGCCGCGTTCCCGCAGCAGGTCGAGAATGTGCTGAGCCATGGGAAAGCCCTCCGTTTCTAGTTCCGGCCGCCCTTGCCATGCGCGGGAAGGAACGGCGGCCTGCAAAAAAACGCCTTCCCGAACAACATCGGGAAGGCGTGAAACACGCGGTACCACTTCCGTTCAAGATGCCATTGCTGGTCATCTCCTCACCGCCCGCTGACACGGGCTGCACGCTGTATCCGGCGTACCGGCGACCGCCTACTGGCAGACAGCGCTGCGTTGGGGGCCGTGCTCCGGGATGTATTCCATCCGTCTTGCAAAACCGCCTTGCACCAACCGGCGGCCTCTCTGATTTGCACTTTACGAATGTACTTGTTCCCTTCCTCGCATCTGATCCTATTATAGGGGGCGCAAATGGCGTTGTCAAGCCCCGATTTTGCTGTGTATTAATCTGTGTATTAATCGATGCGGTACACCCAGTTTGCCTTGCGCTCGCGCGGGGCGGGCAGATCGCCATCCGGGTAACCCAGCACGCAGTGGCCAATGCCCTCGTAGTCGCCCTGTATGCCCAGCGAGGCCAGAATGGCTTTGCCTTCCGGCCGATCAAACTCTTCCCGGGCACGGTGAATCCAGCAGCTTCCAATGCCCAGCGCGTGCGCAGCGAGCATCAGGTTGCCCATGACCAGGCTGCCATCGTAGACGTGCGTGGGCGCGCTTTTGTCTGCCAGCACGATCAGCACGACGGGCGCGCCATAGAAGGGATCGCCGTCCCGGCCCATGATCTGTGCGTTGAGCGCGGAGAGCTGGTCGCGAACGGCCCGGTTCGTCACCGCGATGATGATGGGCGACTGGCGGTTCATGCCGGTGGGCGCGAATGTGCCCGCGGTCAGAATCTGATCGAGGATTTCCGCGGGAATGGGATCGGGCCTGAAGCGCCGGATGCTCCTGCGGGACTGAATCAGAGAAAGCATTTCGCAGTTTTGCGACATGATCAACGCCTCCTGTTTGATGAAGATAAGCACATTATAGCACGATGTGCATCGGCGGACAAGCGCTTGGGAAGGTCGCCCTTGCACAAGCGGTGCATTTGCGCTACAATAGCGAACGGGGAAAATGGTGCCCTGAGACGCGAAGCCATTTGCTGCAAAGCGTTGCAAGGTTGCGCAAATGCGTGAAAGAAATACATCGGTACGGCCGTCAGGCAGGAGGATATATGCTGCACATCGTATTGGTTGAGCCGGAGATTCCGCAAAACACAGGCAATATTGCGCGCACGTGCGCTGCGACGGGAAGCGAACTGCATTTGGTGGAGCCGCTTGGCTTTAAGCTGGAGGACCGCTATCTCAAGCGTGCGGGACTCGATTACTGGCCGCTTGTTCGCGTGCACGTGCACAAGAACTTTGGCGAGATGCTTGCGGCGTATCCCGACGCGCCGTTTTACTATGCCAGCACAAAGGCGCCGCAAAGCTATGCGCAGGTGGCGTATCCCGAGGATGCCTTTTTGGTGTTCGGGCGGGAGTCGCGCGGGTTGCCGGAGAACCTGCTTTCCCGGGTGTATGACCGGTGCATCCGCATTCCGATGGTGGAAGGAGCGCGAAGCCTGAATCTGTCCAATTCCGTGGCGATTGTCGCCTATGAGGCGCTGCGGCAGCATGGCTTTGCGCATATGAAGCAGCAGGGCGAACTGACCGGGCGCGAAGAGGAGCCCGGCGCCTGGATGGATTATTTGTAAACCGGGGTGCTGTTCTTGACAGCCCCTGCCCGTTCGGGTACAATAGAACGCAGTGAGAGACCGGAAGGAGAATCGGGCGTGAAGAAGAAAAAGTACAGCAGCCGCATTGGCTTTCGCGTGGCCGCGGGCGTGATGGATGTGTTTGGCGCGGCGGGTGCGGCGCTGGCCATTGTCGTGCTGCTGCTGATGCTCAGCAGCCTGTTCTCCTGGCTGCGTCAGGATCTGACGATGACGTTTGCCGATTTGACGGACAACATCACCGATGCGGTCATCGTGGATAATCACTGAAAAGAGATAATGTGCCGTCTTAAGGGGCTGTGCCCGGGAAAAGCGGTGTGGCAGGGAGATAACGGGCGATACGCAGGCCTTCGGCGTGAAAAAGGAATAGGCAGCCTTTCATCTAAAGCGGGTGGAAGGCTTTTTTCACGCCTATGACGGGTTTGCGCGTTGTGGGAAGAGGCGATTTGTGTTATACTGTACAAAACACCGGTGTCAGGCCGGAGGGCGTCCCGGAGATGGCACATCGGAGGAATGCGCATGAATACATCGTGGCCAACGCTCACACAGGCGGTATTTGCCTGCCAAAGGTGCAGGCTGTGCCAGACACGCAACAACGTCGTGCTCGGCGAGGGGGATCTGCATGCGCCGCTGATGTTCATTGGCGAAGGACCCGGCCAGCAGGAGGATCTGACGGGCAGGCCGTTTGTCGGCGCGGCGGGTCAGCTTCTGGACCGGATGCTTGCGGCCATTGATTTGAGGCGGGAGCAGGTGTACATCTGCAACATCGTCAAGTGCCGTCCGCCGCACAACCGTGTGCCCGAACCGGATGAGCGTGCAGCATGCATGGATTACCTGCGCCAGCAGGTGGCGCTGGTCAGGCCGAAGGTGATCGTTTGTCTGGGCTCTACGCCCACGCGCGCGCTGATGGGCGAAGACATGCGC
>DVJV01000135.1 GCA_018716525.1 Candidatus Ventricola gallistercoris | reverse complement strand
CAGGTGAACGTTGCGCTCAAACAGGTGCGGCGGCAGCATCTGGCGGTAGACACAGAGCATTTGCTGCGCCCAATCCTGGCACATCTGTGCCCCTTCGGCACACGCAAGCGCCAGGATGCTGTATTCCACCCCGAAGAGCTCGATGCGTACCGGGGTCATCTTCGCGCCGGCCCGCTCGTAAAAGCGGATGCGGCGGCGGGCCATCGCCTCATCCGGCGCAGTCTTCGGGCGCTCGCACTCAATAAAGAGCATGTCCGTGCTTGGCGCATAGTGCGCGCGGAGCAGTTTCAGAAACGCCGCTCCCACACCGCGGCTGCGCAGATGCGGCTCCACGGCCAGGTAATCCAGCAGCGCAACCCGGCTTCCTTGAAGGCGGTAGACAAGGGCATAAGCCGCCAGCTCCTCCCCTTTGTAGCCGCCAAACACGTCGTAAACCCCCTCGTCCATCAGGCGCAAAATGGCGCTCAGCTGCTTGAGCTCGCTGCGCGGAAAATCCCTGAGCATCTTCTGCGCATAGAGACGGCCTGTTTCCTGTGCGTCAAGCCTGCGCAGTTCCATCAAGAAAGATCCTCCTCTTCCAGGGCAACGGGCGCGACGATGTTGTGAATCCATACGCCGCGGCTCACCAGAATATAGCCGATGACACATTTGATGATGTCCAGCGCCTGAACACAAAAGTACAGCGGCACGATGTCCATCTGGGAATGGTGGCCCAGCAGGTAAGCAACCGGCACCGATACAACCCATGTGAACACGCAGTCAAACAGAAACGTGACCATTGTGCGCCCACCGGAGCGGAGCGTGAAGAAACAGCAGTGGGCAAAGGCGTAGACAGGCATCATCACCGCGACAACGCGCAACATCTGCGTAGCGATATGCCGCACATGTTCCTCCGTGTTATACATCTGCGGAATCATCGGCGAGACGGCGATCATAAACAGGCCCATGATCACGCAGATAGCCACAGAAAGCGCGATCAGCTTGTAAGCGGTGTCCTTCGCCTGGTGCGGCTTGTTGGCGCCCAGCGCCTGACCGACCATGATGGCCACCGCATTGCCCATGGAGATGAACACAACGTTGAAGAGGTTGGATACCGTCGAGGAGATGTTGGCCGCGGCGACCACATCAAGCCCGCGAACGGAATAGCACTGGAGCAAAACCGCCATGGCGGAGGACCAAAGAAACTCATTGACCAGCAGCGGCGAACCGCGCCAGACAATGTCCCGAAGCAGCGCACGCGGGATGTGCAGGCTGCGGTACGCTCCTTTGATGAAGGGGAAGCGCGCATGCATGGCATGCGTATAGACGACGATGATCACCGTTTCCACATAACGGGAGAGCACCGTGGCAATGGCGGCGCCGACGACGCCCAGCCGCGGAAAGCCGAATGTGCCGAAAATGAGCAGGTAATTGAACACCAGATTGACCAGAATTGCCACAACGCTGGCGATCATCGGCAGCCGCGTCTCCCCCACCTCGCGCAGCGTGCTGGCATAGATCTGCGTGATGGCAAACGGCACAAGTCCCCAGAGCATGACGCCCAGATAATCCATGCCATAGGCCAGGGTATTGGCTGCGTCTTGAGGCAGGGTATGTTCAGCCAGATACATAGAGATCAGCTTTTCGGGAATCAGCGCAAACATGATGTGCGCCACAACCAGCATCACCATGGCGATGATCCACTTCATGCGCAGGCAGTGACGCACGCCCTCGTGATCCTCTGCGCCCGCAAACTGGGTGGCAAATATGCCCGCACCTGCAAGGCCGCCGAATATGCACAGGTTGAAGACAAACAAAAGCTGGTTGACAATTGCCACTGCGGACATCTGGAGCGTGCCAACACGCCCGACCATCACGTTATCCAGCAGGCTGACGACGTTGGTGACGGTATTCTGAACGATCAGTGGCACCACGATACCGATGACGCGCGCGTAGAATGCCCTGTCGCCAACCAACCTTTTGAGCTTCGGGGCGTTCTTCACGTTCTGCAACATATGCTTTCCTCCTATATGCCGTGCCATGATGAAGGTCACTATAGCATATTTTTTCATGTTTGTAAACATTGCCTGACAAGGCGTTCTGCGTTGTGGTATACTGGTGTCAAACAAGTGAAAGGAGCAGTTTTCCATGACATTTTCCATGATCCATGAAAACTACAATGTCCGCGATCTGGATGCATCCATCGCCTTCTATCAAAAGGCACTCGGTCTGCACGAGGTGCGCCGCAAAACAGCCCCGGACGGCGCATACATCATCGCCTTCCTTGCAGACGACACCAATACCTTTGAGCTGGAGCTGACCTGGCTGCACGATCATCCGCAAAAGTACGATCTGGGCGAGTGCGAGTTTCACCTTGCTTTCCGGGCCAGTGACTTTGAAGCCGCCCATGCGCTGCACCAAGAGATGGGTTGCATTTGCTACGAAAACGAGGCTATGGGCATCTACTTCATCACCGATCCTGACGGATACTGGCTGGAAATCATTCCAGTGCGGTAACGCCAGGCGGCGCAAAGGACGGCTGTCTGCCTTCTGTGCCCCATGCGGCGGTTTACCTTCCGACGGCGCAAAAGAAATCCACTTCCAGTTAAGCCCGGGAGTGGATTTTTTGCCTTGATTCAAAAGCCTTCGCTATGCTCCGCATCCCATTGGGAAAGCGTCAGTCCATCACTTCGTGCCGAAGAGACGATCGCCTGCATCGCCCAGACCGGGGATGATGTAACCGTGATCGTTGAGCTTCTCATCCAGCGCAGCGACGAAGATCTCCACGTCAGGATGCTCCTGCTGCACGCGGTTAATGCCCTCCGGCGCAGCGATCAGGTTCACCAGCTTAATGTTGTGGCACCCACGCTTCTTGAGGAAGCCAATGGCAGCCACTGCCGAGCCGCCCGTGGCAAGCATCGGATCAAGCAGAAGGATTTCGCGCTCCTGCGCATCAGCAGGCAGCTTGCAGTAATACTCCACCGGCTCCAGCGTGTTGGGGTCGCGATACAGGCCGATGTGGCCAATCTTCGCCGCCGGAACGAGGCTCATGATGCCATCCACCATACCCAGTCCGGCGCGCAGAATCGGCACAATCGCCAGTTTCTTGCCCGCGATGACCTTCGTCTGCGCGCTGCAGATGGGCGTCTCGATCTGCACGGTCTTAAGCGGCAGGTCGCGCGTGACCTCGTAAGCCATCAGCATGGAGATCTCGTTGAGCAGTTCGCGGAACTCCTTGGGACCGGTTTCCTTATCGCGCATCAGCGACACCTTGTGCTGAATCAGCGGGTGATCCATGACGTGAACATGTGACATGCGTATCCTCCTTCGCGGCCGCAAGACCGCCAACTCATGCGTTTTACTTATTATAGCATTTCAGCGCACGGCGGGCAAGGGAAACTTTCGCAGGGAGGCAAAATGCGCAGTGTATCCGGCATTGCAGGCACAAAAAGGGGCCTTCACAGCCGTGAAAGCCCCTCGATATCCAAATGGATTAGCCCAGCTCCGCGAAGTACTTGATGGTGCGGACCATCTGGCTGGTATAGCTGTTCTCGTTGTCATACCAGGAGACGACCTGAACCTGATAGGTATCCTCGTCGATCTTGGCGACCATGGTCTGGGTCGCGTCGAACAGGGAGCCGTAGGTCATGCCGATGACGTCGGAAGAGACGATCTCGTCCGTGTTGTAGCCGAAGGAAGCAGAAGCCTGCGCCTTCATGGCCGCGTTGACGGACTCCTTGGTCACGTCCTTGCCCTTGACGACAGCGACGAGCAGCGTGGTGGAGCCGGTCGGAACCGGAACGCGCTGCGCAGAGCCGATCAGCTTGCCGTTGAGCTCCGGAATGACCAGGCCGATCGCCTTGGCAGCACCGGTGCTGTTGGGCACGATGTTCTGCGCGCCAGCGCGGGCACGACGCAGGTCGCCCTTGCGCTGCGGGCCGTCCAGGATCATCTGGTCGCCGGTGTAGGCGTGCACGGTGGTCATGATACCGGAGACGATGGGATAGGTCTTGTTCAGGGTGTCGGCCATGGGGGCCAGGCAGTTGGTGGTGCAGGAGGCAGCGGAGATGATCTTGTCCTCGGGGGTCAGGGTCTTCTCGTTTACGCTGTAGACAATGGTCTTCAGATCGTTGCCGGCAGGAGCGGAGATAACGACCTTCTTGGCGCCAGCGTCGATGTGGGCCTGGCTCTTGGCCAGGGAGGTGTAGAAGCCGGTGCACTCCAGCACAACGTCTACGCCCAGCTCGCCCCAGGGCAGGTCCTTGGCGTCCTTCTCGGCATAGATCTTGATGGTCTTGCCGTCTACGGTGATGCTGTCCTCGCCAGCCTCTACCTTATCGGCCAGAGCATAGCGGCCCTGAGCGGAATCGTACTTCAGCAGATGGGCCAGCATTTTGGGGCTGGTCAGATCGTTGATGGCCACGACCTCGTAGCCCTCGGCGCCGAACATCTGACGGAAAGCCAGACGGCCGATGCGGCCAAAACCGTTGATTGCAACTTTGACAGACATTGGAAAAACCTCCTAAAAATGTGATAGGACTGTCACTGTCTTTATTCTATAGCATTTTTTCCCTTTTTACAAGAGTTTGTCCCCACCTTTTTTGAAAAAAATAGGAAAAATGGGCCCGGCC
>DVJV01000134.1 GCA_018716525.1 Candidatus Ventricola gallistercoris | reverse complement strand
GGAACGGTGCTGGCGAGCATGCACTTTGGATCGCTTACGGCCGTAGGCATCTTGCTGGTGATCATTGCGGTGCTGGCGGTATTGGTCTCCTGGGTGTTGCGCTCCGCGGCCAAGGGCGACATGAATCGCTCGGAGTTGTTTTTGCATGATCGCGAGCAGCTACATGAACAGGCTTCGGATATGCAGGTGCTCGTGGGCAAAGCGGGCAAGACGACCAGCGTGCTGCGTCCGGCGGGCATTGCTGATTTTGACGGCGTGCGGCTCAATGTCGTCACGGAAGGCGGCTTTATGGAGAGCGGACAATCCGTGGAGATCATCCGCGTGGAGGGGAAGCGGATTGTCGTGCGGCCGATTGGAAACAGTCAGGCATAATACCGGCGCATTGCGCCCGGTTTAAGCATAGAGTGATACGTTGAAAGGAGAGGGGATCATCATGGTTGAAGGAATCATCATGGCCGTCGTGGTCATCGTAGCGATCATCGTATTTCTGAGTTTTGTGCCGCTGAATTTGTGGATTTCGGCGCTGGCGTCCGGTGTGCACGTCTCCATTTTTACACTGGTGGGCATGCGCATCCGCCGCGTTCCGCCGGCAAAGATCGTCAATCCGCTGATCAAGGCGGAGAAAGCCGGTCTGAGCATGGAAATCAGCAAGATGGAAGCGCACTTCCTGGCTGGCGGAAATCTGGACCGCGTGATCACGGCGTTGATTACGGCACTTGGCGCCAATATCCAGCTCGATTTTCCGGAAGCGTGTGCCATCGATCTGGCCGGACGCGATGTGCTGCAAGCCGTGCAGATGAGCGTCAATCCCAAGGTCATCGAGACGCCGGTGGTGGCGGCGATTGCCAAGGACGGCATTGAGTTGCGTGCCAAGGCGCGCGTGACGGTGCGCGCGAATATCGAAAGGCTGGTCGGCGGCGCGGGCGAAGAGACGATTGTCGCGCGCGTGGGCGAGGGCATTGTCACGACTGTCGGCTCGGCAGAGACGCACAAGTCCGTTCTGGAAAACCCGGATCTGATCAGCCGCACGGTGCTCAACAAGGGCCTTGATGCGGGCACTGCCTTTGAAATTCTCTCGATCGACATCGCGGATGTGGATGTGGGCCGCAACGTGGGCGCACAGCTGCAGATGGATCAGGCGGAGGCCGACCGCCGCATTGCGCAGGCAAAGGCGGAGGAGCGCCGCGCCATGGCCGTGGCCCGCGAGCAGGAGATGAAGGCTGCCGCGCAGGAGCAGCGCGCCAAGGTGATCGAGGCCGAGGCCGAGGTGCCCAAGGCCATGGCCGCCGCGCTGCGTGAAGGCAAGCTGGGTGTCATGGATTATTACCAGATGCAGAACACCATTGCGGATACGACGATGCGTGAATCCATCGCCGGTATGGGCGAGGCCTCGCCGAACACGCCGAAGAAGTGATGGGGTTAAACGGAACGTGGGAACGGGTGTCCCGGATGAATGAACGGGCGCCCGCCCCGCGCCGGCGTGAAAAAGGGGAGGAACCGGCATGGACGAATTTTTGAGTATCATTCTCCTGATTGTGGTCTATGCCATTGCTTTTTCTGCAAAGGGCAAAGGAAAGAAGAAAAAGCGGGATGCGTCTGCCACAAAGCACAGCCGGCCGCTCCCGGAAGAAGCATTTGCCGGACAGAGTGCCCGCACAGTGGCGGCCAAGCGCAAAAAGGAGCTGCAAAATTCGCAATCTGCATTGCAGCAGCGGCGTGCCGGCGCGGTGAAGGATGCGCAGGCAGAGCAGCTTGCCAAGGCGGCAGAAGGCGCGCAGGCTGCGCCCGCGCTTCGCGTGGAGCAGACCATGCTGCCGGATATCGCGCCGGAGAAGCGGGGCATGCGCCTTGTGAGCATTGATCAGGAGCGGATGCAGGCGGCAGGCGAGGGGGAAGACCCGTGTCATGTGGGTGCGGCTTCCTCGCGCGGGCGTGAACCTTTGCAGCAGGATGAAGAGCGCGCACTGTGGAGGCTGTCGGCTGAAGATGTGTGGCGCGGCGTGATCATGAGTGAGGTGCTCATGCGTCCGCAGGAGCGGGCGGCATTGAGGCGTATAAAGCGGAGGATGCCATGACGGATGAAATTCGCGTCGTTATCGCGGACGATGAAGAGGGAATGCGCATGATTCTGCGCAAAATGATCACGCGCGCAGAGGGGTTTACGCTCTGCGGCGAGGCGGATAACGGGCCCCAGCTTCTGGAGCTGGTAGAGCGGTATAAGCCTCAGGTTTGCTTTCTGGATGTGGAAATGCCGGGTATGACGGGGCTGGAATGCGCCCGTTCGATTCAGGATGCCGACCCCAGAATCATTCTTGTCTTCGCCACGGCGCATGACGACTACATGGCTCAGGCTTTTGAAATGTATGCCTTTGACTACATGGTAAAGCCCTTTAAGGTGGAGCGCGTCATGAAGACGCTCGAGCGCATCCGGGAAGTCACCCGTGAGCGCCGCCAGAGCGCCCAGGCAGAGCATATGCCGCATGCACTGCCCGCGCGTGGTGTAGCCAGCGGCCGCATTATGCTTCACCATAAGGAAGGTGTGAATTTTGTCAACCAGGCGGATATTTTGCTCGTTCAGCGGGAGAATCGCTCTACGGTGCTCTATGCAACGGGGGGCAGGCGCTTTGAAACGAGCGAAGCGCTGGGCGATGTGGAGGCGCGGCTAGATCCGAAGATTTTCTTCCGCTGCCACAAATCCTACATCATCAATCTGAATGTCATCGACAGCATCACGCCGTATGGCCGCTGGACGTATGTGGTGCATCTGGTGGGAACCAATCAGGATGCGCTGATTACGCACGAAAAGTATGAGGAGCTTGAAAAGCTGTTTTCCTGACGGACTATGCCGCAAAGAAAGCTGTGCAGCAGGCGTGAAGCCGGGCGCTGCTTGAAGCGGTGTGGCCGCTCATAATCACATCAATAAGCCGCCTTTCCAATCGGGGAAGGCGGCTTCAGCGTGTCGAAAAAGTCCGCCTGTGGCGTCCTTTTCCGAGATTTACGCCGTTTCCCTCTCGCCCCCATGGGGCTCCCGGGCGGGAAACGGCGCAAGGAAACCTTGCACAGCAAGGCTTCCGAATCCGCCGCACATGTCGCCGGATTCGGATTGCA
>DVJV01000133.1 GCA_018716525.1 Candidatus Ventricola gallistercoris | reverse complement strand
CCTTCCTCAAATCCGTGAATTGTCAGGGTGATATCCTGCACAGCGCTAAAGTCAAGGGAACCAAACACCTCGTCAAGCGTCTGTTGCATGGATCTATCCGCTGTTTCTGACGTATTCTGCGCACAAATGCCTGCCGGAAACAGGCACATCAGTACACACAGCACGCAGGCCAGTTTTCCGAGAGTCCGATTTGCTTTTTTCACTCTATTCATCATTCTCAACCGGTTTTTACCGGAGCACATCCACTGCCATTTGCGTCAATGCGATAAACACCGGCATGGCAACGCCCAGAAGCGCCAGGCGTCCGCAGAGCTCTGCACGCCTGGCGACAGACTGCGCATCCATATCCGTGCAAACCTGTACGGCCAGCTGCGTAACCAGCACAATGCCCATGGCTTTGAGCATGATCTGGTAGTACTGCGCATCAAGCCCGAGCGAGTCGAAAAAAGTCTGAATCTGGGTGACATACGAGCGGATAGCCGGCAGCAAAATGCCCACCACCAGCGCGCCAAATGCCACGCACAGCAGCGCGGCAGCGGGCGGATGCATCTGTCTGAGCGTCATGACCATCGCTGCCGCCAGCAAGCAAAAGCCGATCAGCCTGAGAAAGACCAAAGACGCCTCCTTTCCGGGCCGGACGAGGTCAGTATAGCCCGAATATGCTCTTGACATTGTTGAGAAGCTGGGCCACCAGATCGACCACTAAGAACAGCACTACCACAAGCCCCGCGACAGAGGCAAGCACAGCGATATCCTCCCTGCCCGCCTTTTGCAGCACTTGGTTAACCGCAAAGATCAATATGCCCACGCCCGCAATTTGAAATAGCAGATCAATGTTCATAAGCCGTTCCCCTTTCAAATCAGCAGCAGAAACACTGCCGCCCCCCCTGTCAATCCCAGCGTGCGGATGAGTTGTGCCCGCCTGGCCGATTCGCTGCGAAGCACCTCTTCCCTCGCGCGAAGACGCTCGTCGGCATTGTCGATGAGCCTAAGCTGCTCGTAAAGGCCTGTGCGCCCCAGCTCGCCGAGCACCGTCTCGAAGGCGGACTTGTCCTCCTCGCTGAGCACGCCATACCCCGCCGTGCGCGCACTCTCCCCGGAAAACAGAAGCAGCAATTGTGGATTTGCACACCAGTCAAGCCGCAAAGCACAGGCATGAAGCAGGCGCGTGAGTTCCCGGTCCTGCGGCGTTGCGCGCAGATCAATGCGCTCGAGCAACGCCTTCAGCCCCGGCTGCTCATAGCGGATGAGCGTATTCATGCGCAGCAGGCACCGGCGCATGGCCTGAATGTAGCGTACCCGGCGCTTTTCCCCGTCGGCAATCAGAAAGCCGATGGCGCTGATGCCCACGAAGGCC
The DNA here is from genome assembly GCA_018716525.1 of Candidatus Ventricola gallistercoris. Lineage (GTDB taxonomy): Bacteria > Bacillota > Clostridia > Christensenellales > Aristaeellaceae > Ventricola > Ventricola gallistercoris. The sequence continues at coordinate 3,030 of DVJV01000133.1, read as the reverse complement.
ATCACCGCCCCATCCCAACTAACCATTGCTTTGCCCCCTCCTCTGATTTGGCCCATCTTGTCACGAGCCGGAAGACAATTCCTGCCCGTTTTCGTCGCATGCGCAGATGAGCCTGCCATATGAGCCCAAAAACAGATAGCGGTCAAACGCACCTGCCTCATGCAGCACACGCAGCACAGGCCGCCGGAGCACATCGCCAAAGCTGCGGGCATGCGCAGAGGCCAGTAACCCCACGCCACACCGGGCAGCGTCCAGCAGCGCGTCCACATCTTCCGGCCGTCCGATTTCGTCGGTCAAGATGACCTGTGGCGCCATGACGCGCAAAAGCATCTGAACGGCCCGCGCCTTCTCCACGCCACCCAACACGTCCAGCCGCGCGCCTGTGTCTTCCGGCTTTTGCCAGACAAACAGCTCCTCCCGTTCATCGGCCACCGATACGCGCAGGCCGCATTTGCCGGAGAGGTACAGCGCCGCATCGCGCAGCACCGTAGTCTTGCCGCACCCCGGCGGGCCGAGCACCAGCACGCGGCGCACATCCCCCTGTGCGCCGGTCAGATGCGGTCGGACACTCTCGCTCGCCCCTGGCACACTGCGCGCAATGCGAATGCACACAGATGTCACATCCGTCATGCAAAGCTGTCCATCCATTGTGCGCGTCATCCTGCCGCAGACACCGGCGCGGTGCCCGCCCGCAAGCGGCACATAGCCCTGGGCCATCTGTTCCTCGCGGGCATAGCGGGCATAACCGCACAATGCGGCGATCAGCTCGTCCATCTGGTTTTGACTGAGCGCTGGAGGAAAACGGATGCATTCATTCCCTGCGACGGCCTCCATCTCCCGCCCGACGTAAAAGCGTAGCTCCTGCACGCGCGACGCCTGTGTCGACTCCATCTGCCAGAGGGGCCGCGCGAGCGCCTGTGGCCATTGCGAAAGGAGCGCCGACTGCCAGTCCTGCTGCATACCCGGTTTCACCCCACACAAAGAAAAAACGCAGAGCAACCTGCTCTGCGTCCATCCTATGTACAAAGGTTTCGTTTTAGCCCACTTCGACAATTTCCGTTCCGTCGATCGCCGCAGCAATCAGCGCATCGCTGTCAAGCACTTGTTCCGCCCGGCGGATCAGCTCCTTGCGCGGGTGCGTCGCCGGGTGTTTGGGCGTGAAAATCGTGCAGCAGTCCTCATAGGGCAGCGACGACGTTTCAAATGTGCCAATCTGCTCCGCGCGCTCGATGATCTCGCTCTTATCCATGCCGATGAGCGGCCTGAACACGGGCATGGAGACGACCTCATCCGTGCAGCCAAGGGCCTCCATAGTCTGGCTGGCCACCTGGCCTATGGATTCGCCGGTGATCAGCGCCTGCGCGCCATCGCGCTCTGCCAGCATCTGCGCAATGCGCATCATGTAGCGGCGCATGATGAGCGTCGTGTAGGTTTCCGGACACTTGGCGTGAATCTGCATCTGGATTTCGGTAAACGGCACGACATACACGCGCATTTTGCCGCAGTATTCGCTCAGAATGCGCGCAAGATCGAGCACTTTTTCCCTCGCACGTTCGCTGGTGTACGGGAAGGAATGGTAGTGCACACAGCACAGCTCTACGCCGCGCTTGGCAATCATAAAGCCTGCCACCGGGCTGTCGATGCCGCCGGAGAGCAGCAGGCAGGCCTTGCCGTTGGTGCCCATGGGCATTCCGCACACCGCGGGAATGCGTTCCACGGAAAGGTAGGCATGATCGCGAATCTCGATCATCAGCGTGTGATCGGGATGATTGACATCCACGGTCAGATGCGGCACATGCTCGAGGATGTAGCCGCCCGCCTCGCGCATGATGGCCGGGGAATCGAGCGGATAGCGCTTGTCCGAGCGGCGCGCCAACACCTTGAAGGTGCCGGAAAGCGGGCGCATCATCTCGGCAGCCTGAGCGCAGACGGCATTAAAATCGTCCTTGTCCATCTCGACAGCGGGGCTGACGGAGTGCACGCCAAACACGCGCGTCACGCGGTGAATGCAGGCATCCAAATCGCTGAAGTCCGACACATAGATGCGCCCCTCGCTCATCCACACGTTGCCGCCCAGACCGCTGACCGCATGGCAGATGTGATCGATGAGCTTTTTCATGAAATACGGGCGGTTTTGCCCCTTGAGAAAGACCTCGCCGAAGCGAACCAACAGGATTTCCCTCACGTCATTATCTCCTTTTGAACGGGCGGAGCATTGCATAGATAGCTTTCATTTTTTCCGCTGCTTCGTCCATCTCGTCCATCGTGTTCATCAGTCCCAGGCTGATGCGCACCGTGCCATCTGCCTGCTGCGTGGAAAGGCCCATCGCGCGCAATGTGGCGCTTACCTTCTGCTTGTGCGAGGCACAGGCCGATCCGGTGGATACCAGAATGCCTGCCCCCTCCAGCGCATTGCGCATCACCTCGCCGCGCACACCGTCAAACGATACGCTCAGGATGTGCGGCGCGCTGTCCGCATCGCCGGGCAGCGGCCCGTTGAGCTGCACCCCTTCATGCTGTGAAAGCTGCGCCCAAAGCCGCTCCTTCATTGCCCGCAGACGATCGATGCACGACGCATCCGCCGCGATGGTGCGCACCGCTTCCCCCAGCCCCAGAATGCCCGGTGAATTGTACGTACCGGACCGGATGCCGCGCTCCTGTCCTCCGCCGCTCATCTGGGCAGACAGCCTGACGCCGCTGCGCACAACCAGCGCCCCCACGCCCTTGGGGCCGTGGATCTTGTGTCCGCTGAGCGCATACAGATCGATGCCCATCCTGCGCATGTGCACCGGAACTCGCATGAATCCCTGCACGCCATCCACATGGATGCGTACCTGCGGGTTTTTCTGCCTGGCCAGCGCAGAAAGCCGGGCTACAGGCTGCACCGCTCCCGTCTCGTTGCTCACCTGCATGCAGCTGACGAGCGCCGTGTTTTGATCGATGAGCGAGGCTGCGGCTTCCAAATCGACCACTCCTCGCGTGTCGATGGGCAAAGCGCGCACCTCATGCCCCATCCGTTCCACCCTGCGG
>DVJV01000132.1 GCA_018716525.1 Candidatus Ventricola gallistercoris | reverse complement strand
TTGAAGTGATTGCCTTTGCCATAGCCCTGTTTTTTGCCTGGCGCATCGCTGGGCGAAAAGCGCCGGGCGCCGCGCAGATGCCTTTGCTGGCAGCTGTCGCGCTGATGGCGGCGTGTGTGCTCACAAGCGCGTCGTTTTCGCGTGGAGACAGCGCAGAGGAGTTTTGCCTGCCCTTTTTGCTGGGCACGATGGATGTTGCCCTGGCTGGATATGAAAAAGAGGGGGGGCCGCTGTCTTTCCGCCGGATGCTGGTGTGCGGCATCTTTGCAGGCGTGGTGGCGACCATCAAGTACACGCTGCTGGGGTTGTGGATCGGTCTTTGCCTGTGCGAGGGCATTGTGGCCATTCGCCAGGGCGGGTTGGCTCGGATATTCAGGAGTGCAGGCGCCTTTTTGCTGGGCATGATGCTGCCCATTTTGGCGTGGGGCGTGTATTTTGCGTGGCATGGGGCGCTGGGCGATGCGCTCAAGGCCTATGTGATCAACAACATCTTCCTGTACAGCACCGAAGAGTCCGCAACCATCAAGGATGCTCTGCGGATTGTGCGCGGCAACGCGCTTTGGGCATTGCCGGCGTTTGCGGGCACGGCTTTCTTTGTTCTGCGCAGGAAAGAGCGCGTGGAGGCGCGCTTGTGCCTGCTGATGATGGCGGCATGCCAGTCCTGCACGGTGTTTTTGCTGGGGCGGGTGTGGCCGTACAGCCCGCTGGCCATGGCGCCGTTTGCCGCGCTGGGCGTGGCGGCTGCAATGCGGGTGAACTGGGCGGCCTTCATTCATCCAGCGTATCTGCGCAAAGTGCTCTGCGCGGTTTCCTGCCTGGCGGCATTGCTGCTCGCCTGGGTGGGGACGCCCAACGCCTTCTTGCGCGGACAGAAGCTCGAGGACCTGGCGCAAGGCCGGTTGGCAGGCTACATTGAGCCGGGCGCGACGCTTTTGCAGTACAGCCACCTTGACGACGGACTGTATCTCACCAGCGGCGCGCTGCCCACGGAAAAGTACTTTGTGCGGCTGAATGTGGATGACCCGCAGATGCAATCGGAACTTGACCGCTATGTGCGCGAGGCCATTCCCGATTATGTGCTGGTCACCTGGCGCGAGTTGCCGGCCGAATTTGACCGCTATCAGCTCATCGCGACCGATGCGGGATACGATGAGAGAAACCGGATCAACAAGCTGTTTTATCTGTACAGGAGGAAGGGTGAATGATCAGAAGCCGGAATGTGAAGATCGCTTTTCTGTCGCTGGTGTGCGCGGCTCTTGCGCTGTGCGTGGCGACGACGAGCTCTTCGCTGTATGCCACCAACTTCTGGACGGATACCAATATCTATTTTACCATCGGCCGGGGCATGACGCAGGGGCTGATGCCCTACCGGGATCTGTTTGACCACAAGGGGCCGCTGCTGTACATGATCTATGCGCTGGCGGCGCTGATGTCGGATACGAGCTTCATCGGCGTATTTTGCCTGGAGGTCATCAGCCTGGCTGCCATGCTCTTTGCCGGGTATAAGACGGTGCGGCTCTATGGCGAAGGAAGATTGGCCATTTTGAGCATCCCTGTGGTGGCAATGGTCACCGTCACCTGTACGGCATTTACGCAGGGCGGAAGCGCAGAGGAATTCTGTTTGCCGGCGCTGAGCGTGGCGCTTTACGCTGCACTCAGACGAATGCGCACGGAGGAAGCACGTCCGGCGCGGCTTCATGGGCTTTTCGGGGCTGCGATGGGCTGGGTATTTCTGATCAAATATACCGACTGCGGGCTCTTTTTCGGACTGGGCGCCTGTCTGATCGCCTGGGAACTGTGGAACGGTGGCCTGGGGTGTGCGGCAAAAGCCGTGTGCGCCATGTTTGGGGGCTTTTGCGCGATACTGATTCCGGTGGCTGTGTATCTGTGGGTCAATGGCGCGCTGGGGGCGTGCCTGGACGTGTATTTCGTGCAGAATCTCTTCACCTATGTGGGAGAGCCAATGACCCTGGTCGAGCATCTGTACAATGCGCTGGCCTATCTGCGCACGCAGAGCCTGATCAATCCCGCTGTGACGGCGCTGGCCGTCGTGGGAATGGTTTCGTGCGCGGGGGCGGCGCTGCTGGGCAGGCAGCATGGATGCCTTTTGGAGGCGCTGTCGGTTACACTGGGCGCCGGGCTGCTTTTGCTGTTTGTCTACTGGGGGGAGATGGCGCATCCGTATTATGCGCTGGTGTTCGCCTCGCTGTGTCCTGTCGGGCTGACGCCACTGGCCATGGTGAAGCTTCCGCGCAACCGGGGCACACGATGGGCCGGTGTGGCCGCCTGCGGTGCTTTGGTGGTGAGCATTGTGCCTGTGTGCAAAGCGCTTTGTGCGGCTGTTCCCCTGATGGATGTGAAAAAGGAAGAGATGCCGCAGACGGTCTTTGCCACTATCATGAACGAAGAGGAAAGCCCCACGCTTCTGGATTTGACCAGCCTTGACCAGGGGTTTTATCTGGCGGCGGGGATCATGCCCAGCTGCCGCTACTTTGCGGATAATAACCTGCAGACGGAGGAAAAGAAGCAAGCGATCGCCGGGTATATGGCTGAGGGGACGACACAATTCATTGTGACGCGCTACTACGAGCCGGGCAGCCGGTATGCGCTTGTCGCACAGGCGCAGGGCGTGTTTGACCTGTGTGACCTGCGGACGTATAAACTGTACAAACGAGTGGACGACGGAGGAGAGAACCCATGAAAGATACGCGCATTGAGGCGGGCAGGTTGCGTGCGTTTATGGAGCGCGTTTATGAAAAAGAGGGATTCACGGCGGAGCAGGCACGGCGGATTGCCGATGTGCTGATGCAGGCGGATCTGTTTGGCATTGAAAGCCACGGCGCACAGCGGATGATGTACTATCATGAGAACATCGCATCCGGCAGCGTGGATGTGAGCGCGCAGGCCGAAATCGTGCGCCAGACGCCGGTTTCCGCCCTGGTGGACGGCCACTTCGCCATGGGTCATCTGACCGCTGTCACGGCGATGGAGCTGGCCATTGAGAAGGCGAAGCATACGGGTGTGGGCATGGTGGCCGTGCGCAACTCCTCGCACTATGGCATTGCGGGCTATTATCCGCTGATGGCGGCGCGCGAGGGGCTTGCGGCATTCTCCATGACCAACACGGGGCCGATCATGGTGCCCACGTTTGGCCGGGAGATGATGCTGGGCACCAATCCGCTGGCGTTCTGTATGCCGGCTGACCCGTATCCCTTCTGGTTTGATGCATCGACCACCGTGGTCACACTGGGCAAGGTCGAAGTGTACAACAAGCGCGGCAAGCCGATGCCCGAAGGCTGGACGATCGACGGACAGGGGCATATCTGCCGCGATGCCCACGCGATGAATGCTTCCATTTTGGCGGGCGAACCGGGCGGCATTCTGCCGCTGGGCGGCGAAGGGGAGACGCATAGCGGCCACAAGGGATATGGGCTTGCCATTATGGTGGAGGCGCTCACGGGCGTGCTGGCGCAGGGCATGGTCAGCCCGGACATGTGCGGCGCGCATGGGGACCATACCTGCCACTTCTTCCTGGCGTTTGATCCCGCGATGTTTGGCGATGCGAAGGATATCCGCGACAGGATGAGCGGCTACTTGAAGCGCCTGCGCGAGAGCGAAAAGGCGCCCGGCTATGCGCGCATCTACACCCCCGGCGAAAAGGCGCATGAGGCCATGGCGGACAGGCTTGCAAACGGCGTGCCGGTGGAGGCCAACACCCTTTTGGAAATGCAGCAGATCGCCCGGGAACTGGGCGTGGAGGGTCTGTGACCGTGCGCGGTTGTTTTGTGTGCGGTGCAGCGTTTCACACCGGGGCAGGGAAGAAGAGGGGGCATGTGTCATGCGCAAAATGACGGAGGGAAGCATCGCCCGTCACCTGCTGGCATACGCCATCCCCATGATCCTGGGCAATTTCTTCCAGCTCACATATAACGCGGTGGATGCCATCGTCATCGGCAAGTTTGCCGGAGAAGGCGCGCTGGCGGCGGTCAGCGCGGCCAACCCGGTCATGACCATCGTTGTGCTCGGCGTGTCGGGCATCAGCATCGGCGCATCGGTTTTAATGAGCCGGTTTTACGGCGCGGGCAACCAGGATGCACTCCGCCGCGAGGTGGCAACCACGCTGATCTTTGGTGCTGCCGCGTCGGCAGTCGTCTTCGCGCTGGGTCTGCCCGCCTCGGGGTTGATCCTGCGGTCGATGAACGTGCCTGCCGAGATTCTGCCCATGGCGGTCACCTATCTGCGTATCATATTTGTGGGCTTCCTTTTCACGTTTCAATACAATGTTCTCGCCGCGGCCATGCGCAGTGTGGGCGATTCGCGCACACCGGTCGTGTTTCTGGCCATCACAAGCGTGCTCAATGGCGCACTGGATCTGCTGTTTGTGGCGGGTTTTGGCTGGGGCGTGGCAGGTGCAGGGCTTGCTACGGTGCTGGCCGAGGGCATCAGCACATCGCTGTGCATCTGGCACATCGCGCATCACATTCCCGTGCTGCATATGGGCCTGAAGGATATGCGCGTGGATCGTGCCCTGCTGCGGGAGACGGTGGCCTCCGGCGCGATTACGGCGCTTCAGCAGGCCTGCCAGCCGGTGGGCAAAGTGCTCATTCAGAGCGTCATCAACGCGCAGGGCATCAGCATGATTGCGGCATTTAACGCGGTCAGCCGGATGGATGATTTTGCATTCATTCCCGAACAGAGCATCGCGTCGGGCATGATGGTCTGCATCGCGCAAAACCGCGGTGCGGGTAAGCCTGAGCGCGTGTCCCGTACGCTCATAACCGGCATGAAGATCGAGGCGGTCTATGGCTTTTTGATCTGTGTGGCGACGCTTTTGCTCAAGCGGCCCATCATGCTGCTGTTTGCCGCAAGCGGCGAGGCGGCCATGGTGCAGATGGGCGTGGATTATCTGTCGGTGATGGCCTTTCTCTACATCATCCCCGGCATGACCAATGGCATCCAGGGGTATTTCCGCGGCATGGGCGAGATGCGCACGACGCTTGTGGCCACGTTTATTCAGATTTCCGTGCGCGCGCTGGTCATCTACCTGCTTGTGCCCCGCGTGGGCTTGCAGGGCGCTGCCTGGGCTTGCGCGGTGGGATGGGGCTTCATGCTCGTGTACACCACGGCGCGCTATCGCACGGTCAGCCGAAGCCACACGCTATAAGGCAAGAAAACCCCCGTGTCATCATGACACGGGGGCAGGCTGTCAAAAAACCTCTTTGGGTGGTTTGGAGGGCCGCAGCCCTCCAAATGCAATCCGAATCCGGCGACATGTGCGGCGGATTCGGAAGCCTTGCGCAGCAAGGTTTCCTTACACTGTTTCCCGCCC
>DVJV01000131.1 GCA_018716525.1 Candidatus Ventricola gallistercoris | reverse complement strand
TTCGCATGGTCTTCCTCCGTTTTGTTCATCCGCAGCGAACCCACGCCCCGGGAAACGGCTTCGCTTCCCAAACCACATGGGCCGCGCATCAAAGCACCAGCGTGTAACAATACATGACAATGAGTGTAAAGATGGCGCTGTCGAACCGGTCCATGACGCCGCCATGGCCGGGGAACAGCTTGCCGTAATCCTTGATGCCGCTGTGACGCTTGAGCAGCGATGCGCTCAAATCGCCAATCTGCCCGGCAAACGAGCCCAGCAGCCCCAGCGCAATGGTGCCGGCCAGGCGTGGCATTTCCATGCCGAAGAAGACGATAAACACAAACCGGCACAGCACCGCGCACACCACGCCGCCGAGAATGCCAAAGGCAGCGCCTTCCACTGTCTTTTTGGGGCTGACGGTCGGGCACAGCTTGTTGCGGCCAAATTTGCGCCCGCCAAAGTACGCCGCGCCGTCGCTGCCAAAGGAAATAGCGAAAGCCATGGTGATCAGCGCGATGCCCGGCACCCGGCCATAGGTGGCGTTCATCATCATCATGAACATAGACATGGGCAAAAGGCACGTAAAGAGCGGATACACCGATGCGGCCGCATTGGGAAACGTTGGCGATTCACGCAGGATCACGCCGGTCATCGAAACGCCCATCGCTCCGACGACCAGCAGCAGCGGGTCCAGCACACCCATGAAGCGGCTGAGCGGCCACATCACAACCGCGGCCAGGTAACCGCCCCAGGTGCACACGTCATAGCCGGCAACGCCGAGCGCGCGGTAGCACTCCCTCAGCGCAATACAGGTCAGCGCCACAATCAACAGCTCCGCAAACCACCCCCGCACGATCAGCACGAAGATGAGAAACGGAATGCCCACCGCAGCGGTCAACAGGCGAGTCTTCATTGAATCCTTCTTTCTCAAACGCCGCCAAACCGGCGATTTCTCTTTGCATAAGCCAGCAGCGCTTCATCATAAGCATCCCGGCCAAAGTCAGGCCAGAGGGTATCGGTGACGTAGAACTCGGCATAGGCAAGCTGGTAGAGCAAGAAATTGCTCAGCCGCATTTCGCCACTGGTGCGGATCAGCAGATCCACCTCCGGCAACCCTGCGGTATACAGCTCCCCTTCAAACATGTGCGCGTCGATCTGATCCGCGCCGATCTCCCCGGATACGACCTTCTGCGCCAGATTCTTCGCCGCCCGCACAATCTCCTGCTGACCGCCGTAATTCAGCGCGATATTGAGCTTGAGCCCGGTGTTTTGCGCGGTGCGCTCTACAGCAGCGTGCAGCGCCTGCTGCTGCTTTTCAAGCCCTGCCGGCATCCCGTCGATATCCCCCAGGATGCGGATGCGCACATTCTTGCGGTGAAGCTCCGTGAGCTCGCGCGTGAAGTACTCCAGCAGCAGCCCCATCAGCGCGCCGACCTCCTCGGCCGAGCGCTTCCAGTTTTCGCACGAGAATGCGTAGATCGTCAGCGCTTCAATGCCCAGTTCGTCGCTGTGACGGATGATCTCGCGCAGCGCTTCCACGCCGGCCTTGTGCCCGAATGTGCGGGGCATTCCGCGCTTTTTCGCCCACCGGCCGTTTCCGTCCATGATGATGGCCACATGGCGCGGCAGGCGTTCTTTGTCAAGCTGCGCCGCCGCGCCGCTCTCATCTTTTCCGAAAATCGCCATAGCTATCCTCCCGTGCTTCGTCTCATGCAAAAGGCGGGATCCGCGGAGCGCCGCCCCGACGAAACCCGCCGTCTTCAAGTCATGCTTTCAGACACCCGCTCACGCTTCGCTCAAAGGGTCCACAAACCTGCACACGGTCAGCTTTTTGCCATCCTGCGAGGCATACACCACACGAAGCACGCCCTCTTCCCCCGTGCGCCGCGGAGAGCGGGTCTGCACAACCACGGGCTCCACGCCCTGCCTGGCCAGCTCACTGAGCGCAAGCGAAAGCTCAAGCCCCAGCAGTTGTGTGTTCATCGGACTTCCATGATCTCCTTTTCCTTGTCCGCGTTGATCCGGTCGATGTCCTTGATCGCCGCGTCCGTCAGCTTCTGGATGTCATCCTCCGCCTTCTTCTGGTCGTCCTCGGTGATCTCGCTGTTCTTCTTGAGCTTCTTGACCTGATCCACGGCATCGCGGCGGATAGAGCGAATGGCCACCTTGCTCTCTTCCGACGTCTTGCGCACGATCTTGGTCAGCTCCTTGCGGCGCTCGGCAGTGAGCTCCGGCAGCATCAGGCGGATGACCTTGCCATCGTTAGAGGGCGTCAGCCCCAGATCGCTGGCCAAAATCGCCTTGGAGATGTCCTTCACCATCTTGGGGTCCCACGGGTTAATCTGCAAAACGCGCGGTTCGGGCGCGGAGATGTTGGCAACATTCTTAAGCGGGGTCGGCGTGCCGTAATAATCCACCGTAATGCGGTCAAGCAGCTGGGGATTGGCGCGCCCGGCACGGATGGCCATCAGGTCTGCGCGCAGCACGTCCTTGGTCTTTTCCATCTTGGTTTTAGCAGTATCCAGAATATTTGATACGGGCATGGGAGAGACCTCCTCGTATTTCTTTTTCTATATTTTACCCCACAAGGCATAGCTTTGGCAAGCCCTTTTGTGCAAGCACACAAAAGTCACCTCCATGCCCTATTTACGCCAGACAAATACCGCAATTTTTTCAAGCGATGCCGTAAAAGCGCTTTCCGTTTTCGCGCGTCACATCGCAAAGCACCTGCGCATCCATATCGCGCAGCGATGCGATAAACCGGCAGATATGCGAAACATTTGCCGGCTCGTTGCGCCTGCCGCGCACAGGCTCCGGTGCCAGATACGGGCTGTCCGTCTCAACCATCAGCCTGTCAAGCGGCACATTGCGCGCCACCTCTTGCAGATGGACCGACCGCTTAAACGTCACCGGCCCCGCGAAGGAGATCATGCACCCCAGGTTCAGGTAGACCTTGGCGCTCTCCCAGCTCGCCGAGCAGCAGTGCAGCACGCAGTGCGGCAGCCTGCCCGCTTGCGCGCGCAGCACGTCGAGCGTATCCCCATGCGCGTCGCGCACATGCAGAATCACCGGTTTGCCCAGGTCATACGCCAGGTCGAGCTGGCGGGCAAACACATCCCGCTGCACATCGCGCGGGGAAAGGTCGTAGTAGTAGTCAAGCCCGATCTCCCCCAGCGCCTTCACCTTCGGCTCCTGCGTCAGCCAGGCCGTCAGCTGCGGCACATCCGCCTGTGTAAACGTCTTCGCATCGTGGGGATGCACGCCCACAGCAGCATAGATGCCCTCGTTTTCCCGCGCCAGCGCTACGCTCTGGGCGCTTGACTCCATATCCGCTCCCACGCACATGCAGAGCATGCCCGTCTCCCGCATCCGCGAAAGCACTTGCTCCCGGTCGCTGTCAAAGCGCCCGTCCGTCGGGTGCGCGTGCGTGTCAAACAGCCCCATGATGGCTTCACACACCGTTTCTGTATCCTCCTTATGCCGATTTGCGCTTATTAAAGCGATTCAAAATGAGAATCGTATGAAACTGTCCCTTGGCTGCACAAAAAAGCGGAGGCCGCCCGCCTATTGCCTGACGGCCCTCCGCATTTTCACTCAGCCGATTTCGCAGCCGTCCTCCATGTCCGCATCCACGGTCAGCAGGCTCAGCTTGCTGTCGTCCGCATTGGCCGCGCACAGCAGCATGCCGTGCGACTCCACGCCGCGGATCTTGCGCGGCGCAAGGTTGGCCAGCAGCACGACCTTCTTGCCCATCATCTCCTCCGGCGTGTAGAACTTGGCGATGCCGGAGACGACCACGCGTTCGGTGTCGCCCACCTTGAGCGTGGACATGAGCAGCTTATCCGCCTTGGGCATCTTCTCGCACTTGAGCACCTTGGCCACAACGAGCTGGATCTTCTCAAAGTCGCCGAACTCGATCAGATCGCGCTGGGTGAAGACGGTCTTCTCCTCATCCTGCGGCGCGGGAATCTCCGCCTTCTGAGCCTCTGCCACGGCCGCCTTGTGCTCGGCCTCCAGCATCTCCAGCTCCTTGGCTACGTCGATGCGCGGGAAGAGCGCCTCGCCCTTGCACACCTTGCTGCCCGGCTTCACGCCGCCAAACGTCTTGACGGATTCCCAGGTCATCTGTGCTTCATCCGTCACGCCGATCTGCGCGTAGATGCGCGCAGGCGTGCGCGGCATGGTCGGAGAGATCAGCACGGCCACGATGCGCGCACACTCCAGCAGCACATAGAGCACCGTGCCCAGGCGCGCGCGGTTGCTCTCATCCTTGGCAAGCACCCAGGGGGTGGTCAGGTCGATGTACTTGTTGCACTCGCCGATCAGCTTCCAGATTTCCGTGAGCGCGGCGGAGAATTGCAGCGCGTTCATGCTCTTTTCCACACTCTGCCAGACGTTTTGCGCCTGATCGATCAGCCGGTTGTCAAGCTCCGTGTATTCCGCCGGGGCAGGCACCACGCCGCCGAAGTACTTTTCAATCATCGCCACGCTGCGGCTGACCAGGTTGCCCAGGTCGTTGGCCAGGTCTGCGTTGATGCGCTTGATGAGCGCCTCATTGCTGAACTCGCCGTCTGCGCCAAAGGGCATTTCGCGCATGAGGAAGTAGCGCACGGCGTCGGAGGAATACCGCTCGCACAGCTTCACGGGATCGACGACATTACCCTTGGACTTGCTCATCTTGCCGCCGCCCATCACCAGCCAGCCGTGGCCAAACACCTGCTTGGGCAGCGGCAGGCCGAGCGCGTGAAGCATGATCGGCCAGATGATCGTGTGGAAGCGCACGATCTCCTTGCCCACCAGGTGAATATCTGCCGGCCAGTATTTGCGGAACAGGCTGTCATCCTCCGAGCCATAGCCGAGCGCGTTGATGTAGTTGGTCAGCGCATCCACCCAGACATAGACGGTGTGCTTGGGATCAAAGTCCACCGGAATGCCCCACTTGAGGGACGTACGGGAAACGCACAGATCCTGCAGGCCGGGCAGCAGGAAGTTGTTGAGCATCTCGGCCGTGCGCGTAGGCGGCTGGATGAAGTCGGGATGGGTCTTGATGTAGTCAATCAGCCAATCCTGGTACTTGGACAGGCGGAAGAAGTAACTTTCCTCGCGGGTCTTTTCCACCGGGCGGCCGCAGTCGGGGCAGCAGCCATCCTTGAGCTGAAGCTCCGTCCAGAAGGACTCGCAGGGCGTGCAGTACCACCCTTCATACTCGCTCTTGTAGATGTCGCCCTGGTCATAAAGCTTTCTGAAAATCTTCTGCACGGATTTAACGTGCCGCTCGTCCGTGGTGCGGATGAAGTCGTCATACTCGATGTCCATCATCTTCCACAGCGCCTTGATGCCATCGACGATGTGATCGACATACGCCTTGGGGGTGACGCCCGCCTCGTGCGCCTTGCGCTCGATCTTCTGGCCATGCTCGTCCGTACCGGTCAGGAAGAACACATCATATCCGGTCAGCTTCTTAAAGCGTGCCATGGTATCCGCCGCCGTGGAGCAGTAGCTGTGGCCGATGTGCAGTTTATCGCTGGGATAATAAATCGGCGTAGTGATGTAAAACGGTTTCTTTTCGCTCATGTTCCCTCTCCTTAAAAAAACGCCCCCCGCCGTAGCGAGGGACGATGTGATCGTGGTACCACCCTGTTTCGCGGGCAGATTCCGCCCGCCTCTTTGCCCTGTAACGGGGGCCGCCGCCGCGCTTGATTCATCGCGGATGCTCCAAAGCCATACCGACCGTTCCGCGCCGCCGGCTTTCACCCTGCCCGGCTCTCTGCTGGCGCGGCCTGCGGCCGCTCTCTTTTTCATCGCAAAGGATGTAAAGTTACCTGTCTATTATAGAAAGCTCAGACGGGTTTGTCAAGCGCCTGCCCGAAATCAGATGGACAGCGTCTCTGGTCCGTACGCACAACACCCTGCTCTGCGGCAGGCCATGCATCACACCACGGACTGATACCGCTGCCAGACGACGCGCTCCACGTTGCCCTCTTCATCCAGGTAGTAAGACAGCTCCACGAAGATGGTGTTGTTGTCATCCACCGGATAGTAGTAGTGCAGCGCATAACGGCCGTCGCTTTCCAGCCTGTACGTGCCAAACTGCACATTGGCAGAGTTCCAGTTGTACAAAAGGCGGTTGCCGTCATCATCAAGCGCGGCCTGGCCCAGATCGCGGAACTTGTCCATCACTTCCGCGCCTTCCATGCCAACCTTTGTCGAGCGTGGCGCCGTCATCTCGGTGCTGGTGGTATCCAGCGCATAGAGCACCGGGCTGCCGCCCTCCGTCTTGATGACAAAGCGCGCTGTGCCCCAGCTGTAGACCGCCTCGTAGCTCTCCATCTCCGGGTCATACCACTGCTCTTCGGGGAGCAGCTCGTAGGTCTCCGGCGTCCCCCACGCCTTGGTGAAAGTATTGTATCCGGTCTTGTACAGCTCCATGTTTTTGAACGTGTCGCTGGAGGCAAACATCTTTTTGAGGTTGCCCTCCACCTCGTAGGTGACGGTCATCTCGTAGCTGATCTTGCCGTTTGCCGCCACCGCAATCGCCCTGAGCGTGGATTTGCCGATGGGCAGCTGAATCGGCTCGTCGGGGTTGTAGAGCGTGGACTCCGTCGTGGCCTGGCGCCCATCGAGCGTGTAGTAGATGGCCACGATGGGCGACTTGTTACCGTCGTCCTTCTCCTCGCCCGCGCGCAGGGAGACCTTCGGCGCATACTTGTACTTGCCGGATGCGTAGTTTGCCTTCGGCGCCGCAGGCGTGGGAATGATGACGGTATAATCCTCCTCAATCTGCTCGCTCGGCGTGCCATTTTCCGTAAAGGCAATGGCTTTGACCGTCAGCTTGCCCTCTTCCACGTGGATGACCGTGCCCTCGGTGTACACCATGCCCGACTCCGAGGGGTCGGTGCCGTCGGTGGTGTAGTAGACGGTCTCGCCCTCCGGGATCTCGATGGTCACGTCAATTTCGTCGGTGTACCGGCCGCCAGTATGCGAGATCTTGGGGGCTTCCGGCGTATACTCGCGCAGCATGACCTCAAACTCCTGGGTGCTTGTCGCATTCTCGGAAGCCTGACGCATCAGCGCAAGCGCCTCGGCGTTATACCCCTCCTGCTGGTAGATCTTGATCAGGTTGCGGTAAGCGCTCGGGTGCGCGGGCGCAATCTCGTTGATGAGCGACTCGTAGATTGCCTTGGCTTCCTCCACGCGCCCCAGTTCCGTATAAGCCTGGGCCATGATGATGAGCGCATCCACATTCTGCGGCTCGCGCTCGATGGCGACATCCAGCGCCTCAAGCGCGCGGGTGTAATATGCCTGGTCGTACAGCTCTTTGCCGAGGGTGACATAGGCATCCGTGCGCGCAAGCGACCAGCCCCACTGCGCCATGAGCTGCTGCCCATCCTCCGTCCTGAGCAGCATATAGCCGCCGGCGGAAAACACGAACAGCGCCATCAGCAGGATCAAAAACACCACGCGCAGCAGCCGCTTATGCGATTTCTGGTAGATCGGCGGGGCGAGCAGCACGGGGCTTGCATCCACCTTGCGGCGGATGTTGTCCGGCGCATGGCGGACGTGGCGCACCTGCACGCGGCTGCGCGCCGCTTGTTTGGTAAGCCCTGCCGGCACATGACCGGCCGAAGGCGCCGTGCGGTGCGGCTCTTCCCGCCTGCTCCTGTTTGGCGTGGATACGGTGCCCGTGTTCTGCTCCCCTGTCTGTTCTCTTTCGTGCATGGCCTCCTCTTGCTGAGGCATCACGCGGCGCGATACGCGCACGCGCTGCTGGGCATCCGGCACATCCGCCTCGGCACGCCTGCGCCTTGCCACACGCTGAACGGCGTTGCATGAGGGGCAGACCCGTGCGGTATCCGGCAGTTCCCGGCCACAGTTTGGACAAATCACGAAAGCTGTTCCTCCTTCAGTCAAATGCGTAAAAACAGAAATGGATGCGCGTCACATGTTTCCTCTGCCCTGTTTGAAATGGGATTGGCATGAAAACCGCACTGCGGCTATTCACAGCCGCTTGAGGGATTCATAATAGGGATCGCCCGAAAACTCCCGCTCCGCCGGCCGCTCTCCGCCAAGCGCTTCAATGGCGTTGACAATCTCCACATAGTCAAGATACCCAACGCCGCTCTCCTGCGCCGCCGCCTTGAGCGTCTCCAGGGCGCGATCGTCGCCCAGCTTGGCCAGGTACGACGCATACAGCGCCCGGCGATCCGCGCAGCGGGAAAACCGCTCGATGAGCAGGTTGTAGATGCGCTCGTCGCCCGGGTAATTGCTCAGAATATCCGCAAAGATGTCTTTTCCCGCCTCATGCGCCCCTGCCAGCGCCTCCAGCACGGGGGCGACCACATCGCCGCCCATCGACAAAAGCGCTTCCGCGCACAGATCGCCCTTGTCATCCGGCTCGTCAAGCCCCGCAATGTAATCGATGTACCGCTGCATCGGCGCGCTGCTTTCCATTTCACGAAGCAGCGAAATGGCCGTCATCTCCGCTTCCTCCGGCAAATCCTCTCGATCCAGCAGCGAGAGGAGCGCCTGCTGCGCCGGCTCCCCCAGCG
>DVJV01000015.1 GCA_018716525.1 Candidatus Ventricola gallistercoris | reverse complement strand
AATCCGCATCCGGCGACATGTGCGGCGGATGTGGAAGCCTTGCCTTGCAAGGTTTCCTTGCGCTGTTTCCCGCCCGGGAGTCCCGCAGGGACGAGAGGGAAACAGCGTTCAACTCTCGGAAAAGGACGCCGCAGGCGGACTTTTTCGACACGCTGCCCGCCTGGAGGAAAATCCTCCGGGCGGGCTTTCCGGTTATCCATCTATTCAGCGCAGGCGCTCACTGGATGGCCGTGGTGAATCGGTCATAGAAGGAGTACACATAGGAGGCGGCCGTGCTCATATAGGCATACGCATAAGCGCCGAACCCCTCTTCATCGGCCTGGTAAATCTCCTGCGTGTAGTAAACAAAGCCCCCTTCTTCATCGTAGAGCCAGCGGCCGTTGACGAGATTGAAATTGAACTCGTTGATCTGCTCATAGACCTTCAGCGGGTCGGCCCCCTCCGGAACATCGCACAGGCGGCAGACCACGCGGGCGGCTCCGTCAAGGCACTGGCAGTAGACGTCGATGGTATCCGAATCGGTAACCCCGTTGGTGTCATAGGAGATCATAATCTCATCGTCAAATCCATCGCCGTCGGTGTCGCGGGCGGTGTAATCCTCCCAGCCGGCGGTGGGCAGATAGGCCTTCAGCGACGCCGCAGTGGAAAGCTCTCCCCCCTCCTGGGCAAAAGCACAGGAAAACGCAGCAGCAAGCAGCGCCGCCCAAAACAACACAGACAATCCTTTTTTCATTGTCGATACCCTCCCCTGGTCCGCTTATTGTTTCAAAGCTGTCAGATCATTATAGTGCTCATCCACCACCCGTGCGGTGAGGTACACGCAGCGCTCCACCATCTGTCCAAATGAAGCATCTGCCACATAGGGAATGTCCGCGCGGGAATAGATGACATTATTCTTGGCATCGTAAACAAAGCGGACAAAGGAGACCGATTCATTGATGCTTTCCAGCGTCTGATACAGTTTGAGCATGTCCGATGTATCCGGCTGCAGAAGATTGAGGGCGGCAACGGTGGCATAATCCTCGTATACATAGGCCTGCACGGAAATAGCCTCCAGCTCGGTCGCCTTGGAAGGCGTATACCGGATCAAAAATCGGTCACTGGAACCGCTGCTTTCCGGCCGGCGTACTTGCGCCCCACCTCATCCAGATACGCGGCGACCTCGCGGCTGGAATCAAACTGCAATGCGCTTTCCGCAACCGCAGCCCCACAGCAGCAAAGCATCAGGCAGACAACGATCAAAAGCAGACTCATTCGACGTTTCAAAGCCATACACTTCCTTTCTTTGATGTCTCCAATATAAAAACGCGTGGTATATTTTTCAACACTTTCAGCCGGATTCGTCAAACTTTTCTTTTTTCTAAGCATAAAGATGTCTCGTTGACAAAGGTACGATTTCGTACTATACTTTCAAAGGTACGATATCATACCAACGGAGGAGATGCCATGCACACCGATACCTTTCAAAAGCTGAGCCGGTTTAACTACCTGCTGGGCGAGACCGAAGCGGCCTATCACGATGCGGCGCTCAAGCTCGGCCTCTCTGACAGCGCCATGAGAATTCTGTATGCGATCTGCGATCTGGGCGACGGCTGCCCGCTTCAATCCGTCTGCCGCCGCAGCGGGCTGAGCAAGCAGACGGTCAATTCCGCCATGCGCAAGCTGGAGCGCGAAGGGGTGCTCTGCCTGAAACCCACATCCGCCCGCACCAAGCAGATCTGCCTGACCGAACACGGAAAGGCACTTGCCGCCCGCACAGCCCAGCGCATCCTGCAAATGGAAAACGAAATCTTTTCCGCCTGGCCCTCCGCTGATGTAGAAACCTACCTGCGGCTGACCGAACGGTTTTTAACGGATTTCCGGCAAAAATCTTCCGATCTTTGAAAGAGAGGCTCCCATGCGCATTCTACTGTCAGAGCACTTCACCTACAAAAAACTGCTGATCTTCACATTCCCGTCGATCGTCATGCTGGTCTTCACCTCGATCTACGGCGTGGTGGATGGCTTCTTCGTATCCAACTATGTCGGCAAGGCCGCCTTTACGGCGGTCAACTTCATCATGCCGTTTCTGCTGGTGGTCGGCTCGGTCGGCTTCATGTTTGGCACCGGCGGCGGCGCGCTGATTGCCAAGACGCTGGGCGAAGGCCAGGGCGCAAAGGCCAATCGCCTCTTCTCCATGGTCGTGTACACCTCCATCGTCTGCGGCGTGGTGCTCGCAGTGCTTGGCCTGCTGCTGCTGCGCCCGCTGGCCTATCTGCTGGGCGCACGGGGCGAGCTGCTTGAAAACAGCGTCGTGTATGGCCGGATTATCCTGCTCGCCATCCCGGCATATGTGCTGCAATACGAGTTCCAGTGTCTGTTTGCCACAGCCGGCAAGCCCACCCTCGGGCTGCTTGTGACCGTTGCCGCCGGCCTGACCAACATGGTGCTCGACGCCCTGTTTGTCGCCGTCTTGCCCTGGGGGCTCTCCGGAGCCGCCGCGGCAACCGCCATCAGCCAGTGTGTGGGCGGCCTTCTGCCCCTGATCTATTTTGCGCGCGCAAACGGCAGCCATCTGCGCCTGGGTCATGCCACGCCGGACGGCCGCTCCCTCTTCAAAGTCTGCATCAACGGCTCTTCCGAGCTGATGAGCAACATCTCCATGTCCGTGGTCAGCATGTTTTACAACATCCAGCTCCTTAAATACGCCGGAGAGGATGGCGTCGCCGCTTACGGCGTGCTGATGTATGTCAGCCTGATCTTCCAGGCGGTGTTTATCGGCTACTCCGTCGGTTCGGCGCCCGTAATCAGCTACCACTATGGCGCGCAAAACCATGCTGAGCTCAAAGGGCTTCTGCGAAAAGGGCTGACGGTGATTGGCACGTTCTCCGTGTGCATGTTTGCAGCCGCACAGGTGCTCTCCAGGCCCCTTTCGGCGCTGTTTGTCGGCTATGACGCGGGCCTGTACGAAATGACCGTCCACGCGTTTTTCGTCTTCTCCTTCTCGTTTCTGTTTGCCGGCTTTGCCATATTCGGCTCCGCCTTCTTCACCGCGCTCAACGATGGGCCGGTATCCGCTGCCATCTCCTTTCTGCGCACCTGCCTGTTTCAGACGGCTGCCGTCTTCATTCTGCCTGCCTTTTTGGCGCTGGAGGGCGTCTGGATCTCTGTCGTGGTGGCTGAGGGCATGGCCGTGGCTGTCACCGTGCTGTTTCTCAAAGCCAAGCAGCGCCAATACGGTTACTGAGCCCGTAGCCGGTTGAATCCGTCCCTTCCTCCACTCGCACATTTTCCCCGCCAACCGACAAGTGAGGTCATGAACATGAAAGAAAACAAATACGATGACGAACGCTTTTTTGAAAAATACAGCCAGATGCTGCGCTCTCAGAAGGGATTGCAGGGCGCGGGCGAATGGTCGGAGCTGCAAAAACTCCTTCCCGATTTTAAGGAGAAGCGCATCCTGGATCTGGGCTGCGGCTATGGCTGGCATTGCAAATACGCCGCAGACCATGGCGCGGCGGCCGTGCTGGGCACCGACATCTCCCAAAAAATGATTCAGACTGCGCAAAGAATCAATTCCGCTGCGCAAATTGAATACCGGTGCACCGCCATGGAAGATCTGCGCTTTCCAGCGGACACATTTGATGCCGTCATCAGCTCGCTGGCGTTTCACTACATCAGGGATTTTAAGCCGTTGGTGGCAAACATTGCAAAATGGCTCAAAACAGGGGGAAGCCTTGTTTTCTCAGTCGAGCATCCTGTTTTTACCTCCTACGGAACGCAGGATTGGTATTACGATGAAAACGGCAAAATCCTGCACTTTCCGGTGGACAACTACTACTATGAAGGCCAAAGAGAGGCCATCTTCTTAGGCGAGAAAGTCATCAAATACCACCGGACGCTGACGACCTACCTCAACACGCTGCTTGAAAACGGGTTTGAACTGCAGCACATCATCGAGCCGCAACCGCCGGCCGAAATGATGCACCTTGAGGGAATGAAAGACGAAATGCGCCGGCCGATGATGCTGCTCGTTTCCGCCATCAAAAAATAAGTGTTCCTCAAGCGCATCCGCTTTTGCGTTTCTCGCCTTGCCGCAAAGGCGGGCCGCTGCTTTGACCCGGGCATCCATCTGCTTTTTTGCCCTCTGCTTCGGGCAAAGGTTTTTTCATGGGCACAGAAAAAGCCGCGCATGTCTTGCGACATGTGCGGCTTTATTGGCTTGTTTCGGTGCATTACACGCCGAAGTGCGCGTTGAGCAGCTCAACGGTCTTCTTCGCGGTATCCGCAGCCAGGCAGGCGCAGCGGTTGATGCGGTCCGGATCGCTCATGGAGGTGATGCCCGTCGCGGCAAAGAACTTGCCCAGCGAGTCAATGCAGTTCACAGAGCCCGGAACGACAGAAGCGATCGCCGGCGTGCCGCCCGCATAGGTGGGCAGCTCGCTCTCCTTGTACCACTTCATCAGCTCGGCAAGGATGGCCTTGGAGTCATCCCCTTCGCAGACGAGGCCGATGCACGCAGCAGCGCCGCCCAGGCAGCCGCACAGGGAGTTTGCGCCGTAGCCCGCAGCACCATTCTGGAACATCTTCACCGGAATGCCGTCGAACGGAGCGCCGACATCGTCGGCCAGCTGGCCGATGATGGCATCCGCCACGCCGATGCAGCAGCCGCCCAGCGCGCTGAAAGACGCATATGCACGGTCAGCAGCAGCGTCGGGATCGAGGTGGCTGTACGTAAAGGGGTGTTCAGCCTTCTCGGCAAACACGCTCACCGGAATCGCGCTGGCCACAGAGGTGGCAACCGCAATCTTACCTACATTTTTAAGGAAATCACGACGGGTCTGAATCATGGGAACGCCTCCTTAGTTTTCCATCATTGCCAATATTATATCATTCACAATCTCGCCTGTCAACAATCCCCGGCTTTTTTTCGGGGTTTATTTCAACATTTGCCGACATATTCCCGCCATCAAGAAAGCGGATCAACGCGCACACATCAAGCGGCTTGATAAAATAACTATCCATTCCCAGTGCACAGGCGTGTCCCGCCTCCTCCGCCGATCCCGAGAGCGCCACAATGCGAACAGGCGTCGCGCGCGAACGCGCTGCCGCGCGGATGGCCTGCGCCGCCCTGGCCCCATCCATCACAGGCATATGCATATCCAGCAGGACTGCATCAAACGCCTGCGCTTCGTGCGAGCAAAAACAAGCGACTGCCTGCTGGCCGTTTGCAACCGTGGTGACCTGCATTCCCGCCCGTTCCAGCAGCGCACGGGTGATGCCAGCGCTGAGCGCATTGTCCTCAGCCAGCAGGATGCGCTTGCACGCAGTCATGCCGGATGCATTCTCCCGCGGCGTCTGCGCTTCGGGCAGTTTCAGCACGAACCAAAACCGGCTTCCACACCCCGGTTGGCTGTCCACCTGAAGCGTTCCGCCCATCCGCGCAACGGCAGAGCGGCAGATGGAAAGCCCGATCCCCGCGTGAAGATCCGGCGCATCACCCGGCGCTGTTTCCTCGCCCTGCTCATAGCGGCAGAAGATCCGCTCCCTGTCCTCCGGGCTTATGCCTGCCCCCGTATCCGAAACAAAAAACTCCTGCCCGTCTTCGCGCTGACAGATTCCCACGCACACGCGCCCGCCTGCCGGCGTAAAGCGAAGGGCATTGGAGGTGAGATTGATCAACACCTGACGAAGTCTCACCCGGTCTCCCCAAACCCAGTTGGCGCCCCCATGCCTTTGCACGACCAGCTTCACGCCCGTTTGGGCCGCCTGTGCGTGCATGACGGCCTCTACCTCGTCAAGCAGCGCGCTCAGCGACAAGGTAACGGGCTTCACGTGCATCCGCCTTGCACTGCACATATCCATCACGCCGCCGGACAGCTCCGCCGCACAGCGCGCAGCGGCATACAGCCGCTCCACCTCCTCCGGTTGCGGCGGCTGCACCCCATCCCGCATCAGCTCGCAAAGGCCTGCCACCGCGCCAACCGCCGTGCGCATCTCATGCCCCGCCAGCGCCATGCGGTCCGTCGCTTCCTGTGCCTGGCGTCTGGCGCGCAAAAGCCCGCTGCGCATCCAGGCGAAGCTCACCCCATATACCGTTACCGCCAACACCACATACGCAAGCACACCGGCGCCCTCCTCCGCTCATGTGTTGTGCCTTCTTTTTTCGACAAAAGCTCTTTGTTTTCCTTCCAATTTCGTCATATCTATCCAAATAGGATTGGTTTCGGTGCAACAAAAACCCGGCGGATCTTTTCCGCCGGGCACTAAAGCCTCCTCAGGAGAGCAGCAGGCGGTCGCCTGCCAGCTGTTCACCCGCCGCCTTTTCAAACAGCCCCATCAAATCCTCGCGCGTGAGACGCTTTTTCTGCTCGCCCGAGATATCCACCACAATTCGGCCCGCATTCATCATGATGAGCCGGTTTCCAATGGCGATCGCGTCGAGCATGTTGTGCGTGACCATCATGGCGGTCAGCTTCTGCTCCTCCACGATCTTCTGGGTCAGCTCCAGCACCTTGGCCGCGGTCTTGGGGTCGAGCGCGGCGGTGTGCTCATCCAGCAGGAGCAGCTTCGGCGTGCGGAGCGTGGCCATCAGCAGCGTGAGCGCCTGACGCTGGCCGCCGGAAAGCAGCCCCACCTTGCTGCTCATGCGCTCCTCAAGCCCCAGCCCCAGCATGTGCAGCTGCTCGTGGTACATTCTGCGCTCCATGGCGCTGATGCCCCAGCGCAGCCCGCGCTTCTGCCCGCGGCGCATGGCCAGCGCCATGTTTTCCTCGATGTTCATGGTTGCGGCCGTGCCGGTCATCGGGTCCTGAAAGACGCGGCCCAGATACGCGGCGCGTTTGAACTCCGGCAGCCGCGTCACATCCTCGCCGCCGATCTCGATCACGCCGCTATCCACCGGAAACACACCCGCAACCGCATTGAGCATGGTGGACTTTCCCGCGCCATTTCCGCCGATCACGGTCACAAAATCGCCCTCATTGAGCGTCAGTTCAACATCCACGAGCGCCTTCTTTTCCGTGATGGTGCCGGGATTGAATGTCTTGGCGATATGGCCAATGTGCAGCATCACCCGCTCTGCCATGTCAGGCGCCCCCCTTTCCGGCGTTTTTCTTTCCAAAGTAACGTCCCTTCCAATACGGAACGGCCAGGAACATCGCCACCACCAGCGCCTGGAGCATCTTCAGATCGTTGGTATTCAGGCCAAGCCAGAGCACCACCTGAATGACGATGTAATACAGCACCGCGCCGATGGACACGGACAGCAGCTTGAGCGCGAAATTATGAAAGATCTTGGAGAAGAGCACCTCGCCGATGATCACGGCAGCCAGACCGATGACGATTGCGCCGCGGCCCATGCCCACATCCACAAAGCCCTGGTACTGGGTGAGCAGCGCGCCGCTGAGCGCCACCAGCCCGTTTGAAAGCATGAGGCCGAGCACCTTGTTGCGCTCGGTATTGATGCCCTGGGCGCGCGCCATGTTGGCATTGGCTCCGGTGGCGCGCAGCGAGCAGCCGCATTCCGTGCCGAAGAACCAGTACAAAAGGCCAATCACCGCGATGGTGAACACCGCCAAAATGAGAAACGGATTGGACAGCGAAAGCACCCGCGCATTGCGTGCGGAGACGAGCAGCGGATAGTTGTTGACGCTCAGGG
>DVJV01000130.1 GCA_018716525.1 Candidatus Ventricola gallistercoris | reverse complement strand
TACGAGATTCACCGCCCACTGTATGACTGGGTGGTCAACGTGTGCGGCTTTGAGCACAGGCCCAGGCAGATTGAGTTTGCCCGCCTGAACCTGACCAACACCATCATGAGCAAGCGTTACCTGCGCCGCCTGGTGGAGGAGCACTATGTCAACGGCTGGGATGATCCGCGGATGCCCACGCTGGCGGCCATGCGTCGCAGGGGCTTTACGTCTGCGGCCGTGCGCGACTTCATCGACCGTGTGGGCGTGGCAAAGGCCGACTCGGTGGTGGATTACAGGCTGCTTGAGCACTGCGTGCGCAATGACCTGAACGAAAAGGCGCCGCGCGCGATGGCGGTGCTCGATCCGGTGAAGGTCGTGCTGACCAACTATCCCGAGGACCGCACGGAGATGTGCGTGCTGGAAAACCACCCCAAGAAGCCGGAGATGGGCACGCACGAGACGCCGTTTACACGGGAACTGTACATCGAGCGTGAGGACTTCATGATCGATGCGCCGAAGAAGTATTTCCGCCTCAAGCCGGGGGGCGAAGTGCGGCTCAAGGGCGCTTATATCATCAAGTGCGAAAGCTACGACGTGGATGAGCAGGGCAATGTGACGTGCATCTACTGCACGGTGGACTTTAGCAGCAAATCCGGTTCCGAGGGCGCGGAGCGCAAGGTCAAGGGCACCATCCACTGGGTGAGCGCCAAGGAGAATATTCCCTTTGAAGGCCGCCTGTACGATGTGCTGATTCTGGATGAAGAGCCGGAAGGCGCGCAGGAGGAAACCGAGTCCGAGGAGGAAGAGGCCGCCGCCCCGGTGAAGGATTTTACATCCCGGCTCAACCCGAATTCCCTCAAGGTGGTGCACGGCTATGCCGAGCCGTGGCTTTCGGGCGCGAAGGTGCTCGACAACTTCCAGTTCCTGCGCATGGGCTATTTCTGCAAGGATAAGGATTCCACGGACGAAATGGCGGTGTTCAACCGCGTCGTGCAACTCAAGGATAGCTACAAGCCGGAATGAGCATTGTCACCGTTTATGCTGAAATGGCGTGGCCGGGGTAAAGCCTGTTAAAGGGAGAGATGCGCATGACGCTGAGCGTGAGGCCGCTGTCCGCGAGCGATGGGCAGGATATCTACCAGATGCTTCAGGAAATCCCGGAGGATGAAAACGGCTTTACCAATCCCCTGCGCGGCAGCGCATACACCCTGTACCGCGCCTGGCTGATCCGGGAGGAAGAATCGTCGCGCAGCACGCAGATCGAGGATGGCTGGCGGGTGCCGCAGACCACATACTGGCTGTATGCGGATGGGGTGCCCGTGGGCATGGCCCGGCTGCGCCACATGCTCACCGATAAGCTGCTCCAAAACGGCGGCTCCATCGGCTATTGCATCCGCCCGGGATACCGCGGGCGAGGATATGGCAAGGCGCTGCTAGAGGGCGTGTTGCGCGAAGCGTGGAACATGGGGCTTGGCCGCGTGCTGATCACCGTGCACAGCGGCAATACACCTTCCATCCGCACAGCGCTTGCCAATGGAGGCGCTGTGGAAGCCATTCAAAATGGAATGCATTACATCTGGATCAGCCGCCCGGCTGAAAATCAGGGCTGACAATGCGGCAAACCGGCCGCGGGATACGCGGCGCGCGCCTTGCACGCAAGCGGCGGCGGGTGCGCCCAATCAAACACAGAAAGAGAGCGATCAATCCATGTCTTCTCAAGTTCGCACGCGCTTTGCGCCCAGCCCGACGGGCTATCTGCATCTGGGCGGCCTGCGCACGGCGCTTTACACCTATCTGCTCGCCAGAAAGCATGGCGGCCGGTTCATCCTGCGCATTGAGGATACCGATCAGGAGCGCGAAGTGCCCGGCGCGGTCGATCTGATCTACAAGTCCATGCGCCAGGCAGGGCTTGACTATGACGAGGGGCCGGACGTAGGCGGCGAGTACGGACCGTACATCCAGACCCAGCGGCGCGATCTGTATCCCAAGTATGCCTGGGAGCTGGTGGAAAAGGGCGGCGCTTACTGCTGCTTCTGCACCAAAGAGGAGATCGACGAGCAGCGCAAGGCCGCCGAGGCCAGGGGAGAGACCTACAAGTACAACAAGAAGTGCCTGCACACTGTGAGTCTTGAGGAGGCCAAGCGCCGCATCGCGGCGGGCGAGCCTTACGTCATTCGCCAGAATGTGCCGGAGAGCGGCAAGGCGTCCTTTGACGACATGCTCTATGGCCATGTTGAGGTGGACTGCGAGACGCTCGATGACAACGTGCTCATCAAGGCCGACGGGCTGCCGACCTACAACTTTGCCAACGTCATCGACGACCACCTCATGGCCATCACCCACGTGACGCGCGGCACCGAGTACCTTTCCTCCGCGCCCAAGTACAACCTGCTGTATGAGGCGTTCGGCTGGAAGCCGCCCGTCTACCTGCACCTGCCGCCTGTGATGATCGAGTCGGTGCTCATGGACAAGACCACCCGCAAGCCGATTCTCGACGAGCAGGGCAATGAGCAGCCGATCGTGCGCAAGCTCTCCAAGCGCTATGGCGACCCCTCCTTTGAGGATCTGCTCGCGCAGGGCTATCTCAAAGAGGCGATTGTCAACTATATTGCACTGCTGGGCTGGGCGCCCAAGGGCACGAACGAAGAGTTCTTCACGCTCGAGGAGCTTTGCAAGGTGTTCGATGAGAACGGCATCAACAAGAGCCCGGCCATCTTTGACATGGGCAAGCTCACGTGGTTCAATGCCGAGTACATCCGCTGCATGACGCCGCAGGCGTACGCCGATATGGCCAAGCCGTGGCTGACCAAGGTGCTCGATCCGCAGCGGTTTGACCTTGACCGGCTGTGTGAGCTGCTGCAGGCGCGCACAGAGACGTTTGCCCAGCTTCCGGGCATGGTGGATTTCCTTGCGCAAATGCCGCCGCTGGATCTTTCGCTGTTCACCAACAAGAAGAGCAAATCCACCCCGGAGACGAGCCGCACCGCGCTCGCGTTTGTGCGCCCGATCCTCGAAGGTTTGCCCGAGTGGACGGAAGCCGCCCTTCACGACGCCGTGATGGAGGCCATTCCGCAAAGCGGCATGAAGAATGCCACGGTGCTCTGGCCGCTGCGCATTGCCATCACCGGCCGGGCAGCGACGCCGGGCGGCGCGTTTGAGATGGCCTATCTGCTGGGGCGCGAGGAGACGATGAAGCGCCTCGACGCTGCCATGCAGGCGCTGTAAGCGGGCATTTGGGGAAGCCATCAAAACAGATAAAAGGACGCTTGTCCACACAGTTCAGGTGCCGGACAAGCGTCCTTTTTTGTGGTTTACCAGGCCTGTTAGCCTTTTTCGGATATCCGCTTCCAGCGGCGAAGCGTGGGCAGGTAGGCGGCCAGCCTGGCGCGGGCGGTGGCCTCGTCGGGGTGCAAACCGAGCTTCACTTCAAGCGGCGCACAGAAGGCGATCATGTCCTCCAGCGTGCCGGTCATCTGCTCCTCGCCGCTGGGGCAGCAGTAGATGCAGTATTCGGGGTTGGGGCTTCCGTCGGCATGCTTGCCGTACTGCTCCGGGGATTGAAGCGGCATTCCGCAGCTCTGGCAGACGGGAATGTTTGCAAAGCCGGTTGATTCAAACGAAGTATTCATGGCGGTTCCTCCTGTTTCAGATGAGTGGTTCCGGTACCGGGAACTGCCGTCATTGTAGCATGCTGATCCTGACAACAGGCTGTCAGGTTTGATACAGGATGTGCATTTTTCGAATCTTTTCGGCGATCCGGTTGCGCAGCGCGGCCGGGGAGATGACCTGCGCGTGTTCGCCATAGGAAAGGATCAGCGATGCCGTCCATGCGCCGGGCGGAAATGACGCACGCACGAGATAGTTTCCATTCTCAAGCGGAGTGATTTCCTCCTCTTCAAAGTCATCCCAAATGCGGTAGGCCATGCAGCCGTCGATGTGCAGCTCAAACGATTCCATGATCTGCTCATCCACTTGCGGCGGACTCAGGCGCGGCACACAGGCATCTGCCTCGGGTGGAAAGGGCTCCTGCACGGGCTTTGCCCGCTTGATGCGCGTGAGCTTGAATGTGCGCAGGGCCTTTCTTTGCGTGCAGTAGGCGGCCAGGTACCAGGCGCTGCCCTTAAACCAGAGCCGAAGCGGGCAGACGCGCCGCTGTGTGCGCTGCCCCGATTCGCCGTAGTAGTCAAAGGCGAGCATCTGCCGGGAGAGGATGGCGTCCCGCAGTGTGGCGACCAGGGCGTCGCGCTGGCCGCTCCAGTCTGCAAAGTCGATCTGCACCCAGTCTTCGATCGCGCCGCCGAAAAACGCGCGCAGTTTGCGCAGCGTGTCCGTTTGCGATGCGCCGGTCTGCGCCATGGCCTGCAGGGAGGCCAGAATCTCGCGCCGCTCTGCATCGCTCAGCACGGATTTGCTCAGCTTGTATGTCGGCAAAATGGCGATGCCGCCATCCCGGCCGCGCTCTGCATAGAGCGGTACACCCGCTTCGCACAGCACCTGCGCATCGCGGTAAACCGTGCGCACCGAGACGCCCAGGCGACCGGCGAGCTCGGGCGCAGTGACCCGCTCGCGCTCAAGCAGGATGTAGAGCATTTCAAACAGACGGCTGATCTGCAAGCGCATTCCCTCCTCGTGTCGCAGTGAATGGATTCAGCGTAACATAAGCCGGCGCGGTTTGCAAGCCTCTTGCGCGGGGCGCGCGCGGGCTGTATAATGGGATGGATGTTTTGCAGGGGAGGAAGACGGCGTGTCGTATTGCCAGGTGATTGTGGATATCGCCCACGAAGACGTGGACCGCGTGTTCACATACCGTGTGCCCAAGGGGATGACGCTCTGCTCGGGCATGCGCGTGCACGTGCCCTTTGGCAGGATTCACCGGATGGAAGGCATCGTCGTGGAGATGGTGGAGTCGTGCGACTTGCCGCCCGAACGGGTGAAGGACGTCACCGATACGCTGGAGGATTATCCCGCCGTGCTTCCGCACCTGCTCACGCTGGCAAAGCGCATTCACGAGACGTCGTTTTGCACGCTGGCGCAGGCCCTTCGACTCATGTTTCCCGCACAGATGCGCGGCGAGCGGGTGAGCAACAAGACGGTTGAAATCGCCGTGCTGACGGTCAATCCGGCCGTGCGCGCACAGGTGCTTGCCGCGCAGGCACGCGCGCCCCGGCGCGCAGCGGTGCTCAAGCTGCTGATGGAGGAACCCTCCGGGGAACTGCCCTGGGAGACGATTCGCAAGCAGCTGGGCGATTGCAGGCCGATGCTCATGGCGCTGTGCAAGCAGGGGTTTGTGCGCCTTGAAAAGCGGGAGGTTTTGCGCAGCCCGTACGGCGCGATGGAGCGCCTCTCTGCACAGGACCCGGAGCTGACCACGCAGCAGCGCGAGGTGCTTTCAAACCTTCTGCCTGCGGTGGAGGCGGGAAAGGGCGCGTTTTTGCTATACGGCGTCACGGGCAGCGGAAAGACGGAGGTGTTTATCCGTGCGGTGCGCCGGGCGGCGCAGCTGGGCAAGACAGCCATTGTGCTCGTGCCGGAGATCGCCCTGACCCCGCAGATGGTCATGTGGTTTCGCTCCCGGTTTGGCGAGGATGCCGCAGTGCTGCATTCGCGCCTGTCACCGGGCGAGCGGTATGACGAGTGGCGGCGCATTCGCCGGGGAGAGGTGCGGGTGGTCATTGGCGCACGCTCGGCGGTGTTTGCGCCGCTTGAGCAGGTGGGCCTGATCATCATCGACGAGGAACATGAGCAAAGCTACCTGTCGGACAATGCGCCGCGCTATGATGCGCGTGAGCTGGCGCACATGCGCTGTGAGCAGGAAGGGGCCGTGCTCCTTTTGGCCAGTGCAACGCCGAGCATGCGGTCGTTTGCCATGGCGGGGCGCGGCGATCTGACGCTGCTGGAAATGCCCCGCCGCGTGCAGAACAGGCCCATGCCTACGGTGCACGTTGTGGATATGCGCAGGGAGCTGGGCAACGGAAACCGTTCCGTGTTTTCCGGCCCGCTCTTGACGGGGCTTGGGAACTGCCTGAGTGCGGGCAAACAGGCGATTTTGTTTGTCAACCGGCGGGGGTATGCGACGTTTGTCTCCTGCAGAAGCTGTGGCTATGTCGTCACGTGCAGCCAATGCGACGTGTCCATGACGTATCACAGCAGTGAAAATGTGCTGCGTTGCCACTATTGCGGCCGGGAAATGCCGGTGCCGCACACATGCCCATCGTGCGGGAGCGCCTACATCAAGTACTTTGGTGTGGGCACGCAGCGCGTCGAGGAGGAAGTGCGCCGTTTTTACCCGGATGTATCGCTCCTTCGCATGGACAACGATACCACGCGCACCCGGGATGCACATGCCACACTGCTGGAGCGGTTCAGGCATGGCGAAGCGCAGGTGCTTATCGGAACGCAGATGATCGCCAAGGGGCTGGATTTTCCCAACGTGACGATGGTGGGCATCGTCGCTGCAGATGCGATGCTGCGCCTGCCGGATTACCGCTCTGCCGAGCGCACATTCCAGCTGCTTACGCAGGTAGCCGGCAGGGCGGGCCGGGCCGATGCGCCCGGAGAGGTCTTTTTGCAAACGTATGATCCGGAGCACTACGCCATACAGGCGGCCAGCCGGCAGGATTACCGCGCTTTTTTTGAGCAGGAGATGCAAAGGCGCAAGCGCGCGCTGTATCCGCCGTATACGCTCATCGCGCGCCTTTTGTACGAGGCCGACCGCGAAGAGGATGCCCGGCGTGAGGCGCAGGCCGCTATGCGGCAGATGGAAGCCTTTTTGGAGCGGCGCGCCTATCTGCGCAAGTATGTCGTCTCGCTGCGGGTCATGGCCTGCCCGGTGCTGCGCATCCGGGGAAAGAGCCGCTGGCAGGTGGCGCTCAAAATCGTGGATAAGCCCGTCTGCCACGAGGCGGTGGGCAAGATGAGCGAAATTGCAAAGATGCCGCTGGAAGGTTGCGCCTGCATCTGCCAGGTCAATCCGTCGAGCATGATGTGAGCGCCGCATTCCTTGTACAGACAACCGGATAAAATGCTGCCACAAAATGGAATCATGGAGCAGCGGGAAAACTGAAATCAAAAAGCGCAAGCGGATGCACAAGCAGCCGGCGGCATAAAAAAGGCTGGGCGGCAGGCCAAAGCACAGTGAAAACAAGAATGAAGGAGGTACAGAATCATGAAGAGCATGGTTCGCCTGGAAG
>DVJV01000002.1 GCA_018716525.1 Candidatus Ventricola gallistercoris | reverse complement strand
GTCACCGGGCAGCAGCCTGCCGGCGGTCTCTGCGGCATGGCGGCCCATGTCCGTTACCTCGATGATGCGCGCATGCGGGAACCGCGCGCAGACCTGCGCCCGCTCCGCATCGCTTAAAAAGCCGTCGAGCGCAACGATTGCGCGCATGCGGTCACTGATCTTTGCCCAGTCTGGCGCCATGACCAGCGTGTTAAAGGCGCGGATGTCATCCATCGTATGGAGCGCATAGTCATGCTGTGCATGGATGACAGCGAGGTGCACGTTGAGCAGCTTCAGCGCTGAAACCGTATGGACACATAACAGCGTGCCCTGCGGGTCATGCATCAATTCCTTGGAAAGCACCGTTTTTGCCTGCTCGAGCGTCATGCGCCCGCAGCGGGATGCCTCCGCTGTGGTACCGCTCAGGCCCAGCGAACGCAGAAAAGCCGCATCGATGTCATTTCCCCGCCGCTGGCATTCCAGCAAAAACGCTTTGGCAGGCATGTAGGCCTGCATCTGCCGCAGCTCACACTGAACGGAACGCCTGTCCTGCCAGACATTGATGGAGAGGCTGACAATGGCTTCCACCACTTCGGGCACCGAAGGCGCAAGGTCACCCATTCGAAAACCGATGGCGTTTCGCATTTCGCCGCCCTGCGCAAGGCGCAGGCGAAGGTGCGCACCGTCCTTGCCGATCGTGCGCACATCGGTGGTGTGCGCGCCGCGCACGCAGAACACGGGCGCGGGATTGCCAAACCCGGTGGGCTGCATGGCGTCAAAAGCGGTCACAAGCGCCTCGGTGATCTCGGGAAGCTCCAGCTCCAGATCATATTCGGCGGTCGGCAAAAAGGTTTCTTCCGTCGTCTGGCGCAGGATGGCCTGAGTCAGGCGGCGCTTGAACGCATCCACATGGCTTGCAGGAAGCGTCAGCCCGGCTGCCTGCGCGTGCCCGCCGAAGCGGATGAACAAATCGCTGCACTCGCTCAACGCCTGGTGAATGTTCACCCCCGGAATTGAGCGCGCAGAACCGACGCATACGTCGCCATCCTGCGCAAGCAGCACAGCAGGCCAGCGGTAACGCTCCACCAGGCGCGAAGCCGCCAGACCGATCACGCCAGGGTTCCAGCCCTCGCCACAGACGACGATGGCACGGTCCTTCAGAAAATTGATCTCCGTTTGCACGCGCTCTTCCGCCTGGCGCAGAATCTCATTTTCCAGCTCGCGCCGCTTGGCATTGTCCTCGCTGAGCTCCTGCGCGATTTCACGAGCCGTGTCAAGCCGGCGCGTGGTCAGAAGCTCCACGCCGCGGGAAGCCAGTGCCAGCCTGCCCCCCGCATTGATGCGCGGCGCCATGCGGAAGGCGACATCCGAAGAAGTGACAGCCTTGGCATCCACCCCGGCAGATTCCATCAGCGCAATGAGGCCGGGCCGCTTGGTACACGCCATATCCGCAAGGCCAAACGTGACAATGACGCGGTTTTCATCCGTCAGCGGCACGATGTCTGCGATGGTTGCAAGCGCTGCCAGTTCCCACAGGGGCGCGATGGCTTCCATACCGCCCAGCGCCTGCACGAGCTTGAATGCAACGCCAGCCCCGCACAGACGGCGAAACGGATATTTCCCAAGCAGCGGATCGAGCACCGCTTCGCACTGCGGCAGCTTTGGGCCAAGCTGATGGTGGTCGGTGACAATTACGCGCATGCCCAGCTCCCGGGCCAGCGCGACCTCGTCCGGGCAGGTGATGCCGCAGTCCACGGTGATGAGCAGGCGGGCATGTTTGGCGATCTGCTCCACGGCAGCCCGGTTCAGACCATATCCCTCACCGTGCCTGTCGGGAATATAAAAGCTCACCTTGGCGCCCTGCTTGCGCAGATAGGTCAGCAAAATGGCCGTCGCGGTCACGCCGTCAACGTCGTAGTCGCCGAAGATGACGATCTCTTCCCCACGGCCGACCGCATCGCGCACAACGCTGACCGCATTGCTCATATCCTGCATGAGCATGGGGTCATGCAGATCTTCGCGGTGTGGGTGCAGATAGCGGTTGATCTGCTGGGAAGTATCCATGCCGCGCTCAACGAGCAGCTCCAGCAGGCGACGCGGCAGGCCTAGCGCCTCCAGTTCCGGCGGAATAGCCCGTTTTTCCTGCTGCTTTTGAACGAACCGAAGCATGTCGCGTCCTCCTTTCCCCTCTGGCTTTACTCGGCGCGCAACGAACGCACGCCGAGCAAAACCAGACGGCAATGATGGTGAATAATAAGACCGTAAGGGCGGGTTGATTGCGCCCGCCCTTACGAGATAGAGCTCTTAAGCCTTGGCCTGTTTGCGCTGCGTGCGCAGATCCATCAGGCCCGCCCACACATAACCGTTGATCAGGTTTGCGGAATAGGTGCCCGCAACGATGCCGATGATCAGCGGCAGAGCAAACTGACGGATGGAATCCACGCCCAGCACATAGAGCGTAACGATGGTTAGCAGCGTGGTAATCGTGGTATTGAGTGTGCGCGTCAGAGATTCGGCCACGGAGATGTTGACGATCTCCTCGCGGCTCTTGGTGCGCACACCGCTCTTGTGGGAATTCTCGCGGATGCGGTCAAAGATGATGATCGTGTTGTTGATCGAGTAACCCACGATGGTCAGCAGCGCAGCGATGAAAGTGGTCTCCACGCGGATCACATCGCTGAGGATCACGACAAACGAAATCATGATGGCCACGTCGTGCAGCAGACCGATGACGGCCGCCAGGCCGGAATAGAAGTCAAAGCGCACAGCGATATAAAGCAGCATCAGCACCGCGGCAAAGGACACACTCTTGATCGCATTGTTGATCAGATCGCGGCCGGCGACAGCGCCGACGCGGGAGATATCCACATAGGCCATGTTCGGATACGTCTTGCTCAGCTCGGTTTCAAGCGCGTCGCGCAGGTCATCGGTGTTGTTCTTGTCGCTGATGCGAATCTGCACCTGCGTGCCTTCATCGCCCGTCTGCGCGATCTGCGCATCGGTGATGCCGTTTTGCTCAAGCACAGCTTCGATGTCGGAAACGGCGAACGTCTGTCCCATGTTATAGGTCATGATGGTGCCGCCGGTAAAATCAACACCCAGGTTCATGCCGTGGCCCATGAGCGTGAGCACCAGCGCAATGAGCATGATGGCAATCGAGAGGGCGGCACAGGGCTTGAGGCGATTTTTCACTTCAAATTTCATATTGATTTCCTCCTTGCCTTTCAGCGCACATACAGCTTCTGATTCCTGATGCCCAGATCGGCAAAGAGATCAAGCAGCTTGTGGGTGACGAAGATGGCGGTAAACATCGAGGTCACCACGCCGATGCCCAGCGTCAGGGCGAAGCCGCGCACGGTGCCGGTTCCGAAAGCATAGAGCACAACGGCGGCGATGATGGTGGTTACGTTGGCATCGACGATGGCGGAAAGGGCGTTGGAGAAACCTTTGCGGATCGACGAAGACAGCGGACGGCCGACAGCGCTTTCCTCGCGGATGCGCTCAAAGATGACGACGTTGGCATCCACCGCCATGCCGATACCCAGGATAATACCGGCTACACCGGGCAGCGTGAGCTGTGCGCCGGTGAGCGCCAGCAGCAGCACAACGATCATCACATAGATGGTCAGCGCAATATCGGCGACGACGCCGCACAGGCGGTAGCGCAGGATCATGAAGAGCATGACCAGGATCACGCCGATGATGCCGGCCTGCACCGCGCGGTCGAGCGCCTCGACGCCCAGCGTGGCGGAGATGGCGCTCACTTCAAGCTGCGTGAGGTTCAGAGGCAGCGCGCCGGAGAGGATGAGCGTGGAGAGGTTCTTGACATCGTCAGCGGTGAAGGAAGAGCTGGTGATCTGGCCGCTTCCGCCGGCGATAACGGTATTGACTGTCGCGGTGGAAATGGTCTCTCCGTCAAGCGTGATGGAGATGGTCTTACCCAGATTGGCAGCGGTGGCCTCCGCGAAGATGCGGGCGCCCTCGTCCGTCAGCTCAAAGCCGACGCACGGCTGGCCGTTTTCATCCTGCGAGGGGAAGGCATTTTTGACCATGGAGCCCTCCATGAGGATGTTGCCGCTCTCATCGACGAAGTAGAGCTGCGCCGGGGTGCCGATGATGCGCAGGATCTCGTTGGGATCAGACACATTGGGGATCTCCACACGGATACGGTCAGAACCCTGACGGGTAACGGTCGCCTCGGTGAAGCCCTGGCGGGTCAGGCGGCTGGTCAGGATGCTGACGGTGGAGTCCATCTTGGATTCGAACTCAGGATCATCGGTGTTTTCTGCCTGGTAGACGGTGTATACGCCGCCACGCAGATCAAGGCCCAGGCTGATGGCCTCACCCCAGGGCTTGAGGTAGTGGATCATTGTGCCCTTGCCGAAGCCGAACAGCGCCAGATAGGCAGCCACGGCGACGACGATCACGATGGCCACAAGCGACACGATCGCGCGCGTACGCGGATTCTTCGTCTTTACGGATTTCTTCGCCATAACGTTTTCCTCGCTTTATAGTTTGATGACAGGACAGCACTGTTTCTTCGTGCTATGCGAACCCATCACCCAGCGCAAACGCCTGGTAAACCGCACGCAGGTAGGTTTGGGAAAGCAGCACGTTGCCGTTCGCGTCGCGCACAGCAGCGGGCATTCCGTTCAGGCGGCAGGGCTGCGGCGGATTGCTGCGCGCCCATGGGCTTTCAGGCAGCAGGCTGCGGCCGGATTGCCCGTCTGTTTCTTGCACGGTGGCGGGAGCACTGCACAGGTAGGCTTTCTGGGCAGCGGAAGGCGGTGAACAGGGCCGCTCGGCCGCCGTATGGCCGACCAGCCGGGAGGCGCCGGAAAGCAGCACGCATAGGAATACCATGGTGATGCACGCAAGCAACAGGGGCCTGAAATCCACCTTTTTCACGCCTTCCGCCCTCCTTTCCGAAAAACGATCAATGCCTCCTGCCGGGGTGGCAGGCTCGGCTGACACGTTCAGCGCGCGGCCTTAAAGAAACTGGAAAGATACGGCTCGTCCGCAGCGCTTTTCATGCAGGTGCAAAGGCATGGATCATGCATACCCTCAATTATATGCATCACACCGCATTCCGTCAAGATTTGTGTTTGCAAAACGCTTTCAGCAGTGGATTTTGCCATTTGATTGCGGCAGATATGCAGAGCTGCTGCATCGCTCTGTGCACAGTGTTCATGCACAGTGGCGGTGCAGCAGCCCTTGTCTTGTGTTTTGCTGGTCACGATGGCGACACCGGAAAAGGCTTATGCTGGCTACCGGTGCGTCTTAAACGGGAAGAAGCAGATTCTGTTCGGCATGCACGCGGATCTCATCTGCATCAGCGCGCAAGTGGAACGATTTGCTTTGCGTGTTTTGAAGCAGCAAATCGCTGAGCGGGTCTTCCACGCGCTCGGCAATCACCCTGCGCAGGCCGCGTGCGCCACTCATGGCGTTTACGCCCTGGCGAGCGAGTAGCTCGGGCACTTGATCATCGTACGTGAGCAAAATTCCCCGGCGGCTCAGGCGCTCCGCGATCTTCTGGAGCATGAGCACGGCAATGCGGCAGCCATCCTCCTGGGACAAGCTGTTCATGATGATCATTTCATCGACACGGCCCAGGAATTCCGGCCTGAAGGTCTGTTTGGCCTGCGCCATGATCGTGCGGCTGCGGTCGGGCACGGCATCCGACGCGGCGGCAAAGCCCAGGCGCTTATCCATATCAAAGGAAACGCCGGCGTTTGAGGTCATGACCACAATGGTGTTTTTGAAGTTCACCTTGCGCCCCACGCTGTCGGTCAGGTGACCGTCATCCAGAAGCTGTAAGAGCAGGCTGAAAATCTTGGGGTGCGCTTTCTCGATCTCGTCA
>DVJV01000129.1 GCA_018716525.1 Candidatus Ventricola gallistercoris | reverse complement strand
CAGGTGATTGTCGCCGCTGGTGGCCAGCACCTCGATGACGCCGTCGCCAATCTCGATGAGCGACACGTCAAACGTGCCGCCGCCCAGGTCATACACCAGGATCTTCTGGCTCTGTCCGTGGTCAAGGCCGTAGGCAAACGCGGCCGCCGTCGGCTCGTTGATGATGCGCAGCACCTCAAGCCCGGCAATGCGCCCCGCATCGCGCGTAGCCTGGCGCTGGCTGTCGGTAAAATAGGCCGGGACCGTGATCACCGCCTGCGTCACCGGCTCGCCGAGGTAGGCTTCCGCGTCCCTGCGCAGCTTTTGCAATATCATCGCGGAGATCTCCTGCGGGGTGTACGCCTTGCCGTCGATCTTCACGTGCGTATCGCTGCCCATTTCCCGCTTGATGGAGAGCACCGTGCGCCCGGCGTTCACCGCCTGCTGCCTGCGCGCCGCCTCGCCCACCACACGCTCCCCGTTTTTGGCGAAGCTCACCACCGAAGGCGTGGTGCGCCCGCCCTCCGAATTGGGAATCACCACCGGTTCGCCGTTTTCCAGCACCGCAACGCAGCTGTTTGTCGTGCCCAAATCTATGCCAATGACTCTGCTCATGTTCGTTTCCTCCTGATTGATCTGCCGGTTTTATTATTGTAATAATGCTACCGATAAAACGCAAGGGCGCGATTGTAAAAATCTGTGAAGGTCAATATGAAAAAAATTTTTAAATCTTCTTCATTGCGTGAAATTTCGGGGCGCACGCATCGTCTTATGTACTGAGGGGAGGTGCGCAATGCGATGGGCGCTTATACAGAAGACATGCGCGAAGCCGTGCTCATGCGGCTGATGCAGCAATACGGCGACAGCCTCAAACGCATGTGCTGCATCTACCTGCACGATATGGGCGCTGCCGAAGACGCCGCGCAGGAGACGTTCATCCGGGCCTATGAGCACATTGAAGAGCTGCTCGACGGCCAGATCGTCAACGAAAAGGCGTGGCTGATGCGCATCGCCATCAACCGCTGCAAGGACATGCTCCGCTCCTCCTGGATGCGCCACATCGACCGGTGGCAGGCCATTGAGGAGCTTCCCCTGTCCGTATCCCCGCAGCATGAAGACAAGCTGGGGCTGACGCAGGCCGTCATGCACCTGGCGCCCAAATACAGGGAGATTGTGCTTTTGCACTATTATCAGGAGCTGAGCCTGCGCACATGCGCGCAAATCCTGGGCATTTCGGCGCCGACAGCCACGCGCCGGCTACAGCAGGCGCAGAAAAAACTTCGAAAAGAAATGGAAGGAGGCTGATCCCGATGAAAAAAGACAATTCCATCCGCGACGCCATCGACGAAAGCCTCCATGACGTGCACTTCAACATGCAGGACATGCACCGCGTCATGCGCGCCGTGCGAGACAGCGAGGAGCCCTGTACCCCTGTGCGCCGCCGCTTCCGGCTCGATTTTGTATTCGCCACGGCGCTGGTCGCGCTCATTTTTGTGCCGCTCACCGTGCTGACCCTGCGCTCCCAGCGCACGCAGCTTTCCACCATATCCGGCCAGACTGCCGCATCATCCTTTTCGCTCACCACAGAGCAGCCCACGCTCCAGGGCGCATCCGCCCCGCAAGACGAGAGCCTGCTTCCCTCCGGCGCCTGCATCAGCGCGGACGAGGCCGTGCAGATTGCGCGCAACTGCTACGAATCCCACTGCGATACTTCCGTCTTCACATTCGACGAGTTCACCGTCGAGGTCACCTATATCCACGGTGTGAGCGCAGAAGACGGCTCCTCCACCCCCGGCACATACCAGGTGATGATGGAGAGCATATACGGCAACGGCTGCACATTCGTCGTCATCATCGACGTGAACACCGGCGAAGTGCTGCACTACACCTCGCCGGAGCAGGCCACCATTCCCGCCTATCTGCCCGCCTCTTCCCCGGAAGTGCAGGCCTGGTATGACAAAAACGGCCCCTATGTGTTCACCTGGTCCCAGGCCGATCAGGTGGAGTTCTCCCGGCGCTACGAGGGCGCCGCGCTGCGCACTGCCGGGGACGACGTGATCCCGGATTCGCAAGCCCAGGCGGTGGCCGTGCAGGCCTCAAAGGACGCCTTTGCTTCGCTGGGCTTCTCCGGTACGCCCGTGTGCTATACGCTGCTCTACGACAGCCGCACCAGTGCCAACGAGCGGCCCTACTACGTGGTCTACTGTTTCCAGGAGCCTGTGACGGATGCGATCACCACGCCTTATGTGCTCGTCACCCTGGATGCCCAGGAGGGCACGGTGGAATCCGTGCGCATCGCACAGCCCTCCTGACACAGCCAAGAAAAAGCCTGCCGGCGAGGAACCGCCGCATGGCTGTCTCCCCTGTGCCGCTCCGCCTCACAAACCGATAACACAAAGCCGGCAGGGCCGCCCTCTCTTGGGGGGGCGCACTGCCGGCTGATTCAGTTATCGCATGCCGCCCCCGCAAGGGCCGGGCAGGCCATGTGCGGCTTACCGGGAGCCCTTGTCGTAGGGGATGCCCTCCGCCTTGGGCGCGCGGGACTTCTTGCTGGTAAACGCGAGAATGATCATCGAGGCGATGAACGGAATCATGTTGTACATGTTCTGCGTCCATCCCAGCGACACAAGCGCCGTAGAGCTGGCGATGTTGGCCAGCGACTTGAACAGCGCGAAGAACACGGCCGCCAGAAAGATGCGGAACGGCTTCCACTGGCCGAAGATCATGACGGCCAGCGCGAGGAAGCCCGCACCGGAGACGCCAACTTCAAAGTTCCAGCTGGAAACGGGGGGCACGATGTACGCCATGCCGCCGATGCCGCCGAGCACGCCGGAGACCAGCACGCCGATGTAGCGCATCTTGTAGACGTTGATGCCCACGCTGTCCGCCGCCTGGGGATGTTCGCCGCAGGCACGCAGGCGCAGGCCCAGGCGCGTCTTGTAGAGGGTGAAGTAGGAAAGCAGCAGCACCGCAATGCCGATGAACAGGAAAACGTTGACGGTCAGCGGGCCAAAGTCGTAGATAAACGCGCGGTTGCTGTAGTCGAGCTTGGCCGAAGCGGAGCCGTTGACGCCCTTGGCGACGACCATGGCCAGCGCCGTGGCGAGCATGTTCAGCGCGGTGCCGCCGATGGTCTGGTCGGCATTGAGGTTGATGGAGGCAAAAGCCAGAAGCGCCGCATAGAGCATTCCGGCAATGCCGGCAGCCGTGACGGAGACGAGCACAACCGTGAAGGCGCTCGCGCCGTCGGGGATCATCTGAATGGCGATGACGCCCACCAGGCCGCCGATGACCATGATGCCTTCCAGGGCGATGTTGATGATGCCGCTTCGCTCGGAGAACATGCCGCCCAGCGCCACGAGCATGAGCACGACGGTGTAGAGCAGCGTGTATTTCATCAGCAGAAACATCTGTCATTCCCTCCCCTTCCCGATGGTCACGGCGCGCTTCTTGCCGGCGAGCAAGGCACGGATCTTGTTTTTAAACAGCAGCGAGAATGCGCACAGGTAGATGATCAGCGCGGTGATGACGTCTGCAATCTCCTTGGTGTAGTACTGGGTGGAGAGCTTTGTGCCACCGACGGTGATGTAGGAAATGAACAGCGAGGAGAAGATCGTGCCGATGGGGTTGGAGCAGGCCAGCAGCGCGGAGCTGATGCCGTTGAAGCCCATGGCGGGCAGCGCCGTGGAAACCTGCGGATTCCACTCGGCGACGGTGGACAGGTAATACAGCCCTGCGCCCACGCCCGCCAGCGCGCCGGCGATCATCATGGAGACGATGATGTTGCGCTTGTCGTTGATGCCGGCATACTTGGCGGCGTTTTTGTTGAAGCCGCAGGCGCGCAGCTCATAGCCGAATGTGGTCTTGTTGAGCACGATGTAGATGATGATGGCGAAGAAAATGGCGATGAAGATGGCAATGGTCACCGACTGAAGCTTGCCAAAGAGATCGCTCATGCCGCAGCTGGGGATCATGGATTGCGGCGCAATCTTGCGCAAGCTGTACGTCTTGGTGGTGGTGAGGTCGTACATGACGCTCTTTCCCTTGCCGTACATGATGTCGTTGACCATGTACAGCCCGATCCAGTTGAACATGATGGCCGTGATGACCTCGTTGATGTTGAGGTATGCCTTGAATATGCCGGGAATGGCGCCCCAGAGCGCGCCGAAGATCATCGCCGCCAGCAGGCACAGGTACCAGGGCAGCTGCAGCACGATGGCGCAGTAAAGCGCGCCGAACGCGCCGAGGGTGTACTGCCCCGCTGCGCCGATGTTGAACAGGCCCGTCTTAAACGCAAAGCCGACGGAGAGGCCCGTCATGACCAGGGGCGCGGCATTGGCCAGCACGGTGCCCATGTTGCGCGCGCTCTTGCTGCCGCTTTGAAGGATCACGAGCAGGCCGTCGCCGATGGCATGCTGGGCATTGATGATGGCCAGCACCAGCACGCCGAGCGCCAGTCCGATGACGATGCAGATCAAAGACGCTGCAACCGACAAAAACGCTTCCGAGGACGCCAGACGGCCGCCGAGGGAGGCCTTTTGCGCCTGTTTGTTGTCCATAGATTCCCCTCCCTCACATATTGCGCTGCGCGCCGGACATGTACAAGCCCAGTTCCTGCGCGGTGGTGTGGCGTGGGTCCAGCTCGCCTACGATCTGCCCTTCGTACATAACCAGGATTCTGTCGGGCACCTCCAGCACCTCGTCAAGCTCGAGGGAGACCAGCAAGACCGCTTTGCCCGCATCGCGCTGGGCAAGCAGCTCCTTGCGCACAAATTCGATGGCGCCCACATCCAGGCCGCGCGTGGGCTGCACGGCAATGAGCAAATCATTGCTCAGATCAATCTCGCGGGCGATGATCGCCTTCTGCTGGTTGCCGCCGGACATGCTGCGCGCCACCGTAACGGGGCCCTGGCCGCTGCGCACGTCAAACCGGTCGATGAGACCCTCTGCATACTGGCGGATCTCCCGGAACTGCAAAAAGCCGTTTTTCGAGAATTTCTTGTGGAAATACCGCTTGAGCACCAGGTTGTTTTCCAGCGAATAGTCAAGCACCAATCCGTGCTTATGCCTGTCCTCCGGAATATGGCTCATGCCGCTCTCGTTGCGCTGGCGTATGGACAGGTGCGTGATATCCCGGTTATTGAGATAGATCTTGCCGCTTTCCGCCTTGAGCAGGCCCGTGAGCGTATACACCAGCTCGCTTTGGCCATTGCCATCAATGCCCGCGATGCACACGATCTCGCCCCGCCGGACGTTGAAGGACACATCGTTGACCAGCGGCTTGCCGTGCCGCTTGCTGCGGAATGTGAGGTTTTGCACCGTCAGCACGCTTTCGCCGGGCTGGCAGGGCGTCTTCTCCATGACCAGCTGCACCTTGCGGCCGACCATCATCTCGCTGAGCTCTTCCTTGGTGGTGTCCTTGACATTCACCGTGCCGATGAAGCGCCCCTTGCGCAGCACGGTGCAGCGGTCGGCCACCTGCATGATCTCGTCGAGCTTATGGGTGATGAACAGGATGGACTTGCCCTCGCGGGTCAGCTCCTTCATGATCTTCATCAGCTCTTCGATCTCCTGCGGGGTGAGCACCGCCGTGGGCTCGTCAAAGATCAGCACCTCGTTTTCCCGGTAGAGCATCTTGAGGATC
>DVJV01000014.1 GCA_018716525.1 Candidatus Ventricola gallistercoris | reverse complement strand
CCGCAACGAAAAGCGCATGCTGCAGGAGGCCGTGGACGCACTCATCGACAACGGCCGCCGCGGCCGTCCGGTCACGGGCCCGGGCAACCGCGCGCTCAAGTCGCTGTCCGACTTCCTGCGCGGCAAGCAGGGCCGCTTCCGCCAGAACCTGCTGGGCAAGCGCGTGGACTACTCCGGCCGTTCGGTCATCGTCGTCGGCCCGGAGCTCAAGCTGCACCAGTGCGGCCTGCCCAAGGGCATGGCGCTGGAGCTGTTCAAGCCGTTCGTGATGGAGCGGCTGGTCAACACCGGCATCGTGCACAACGTCAAGAGCGCCAAGCGCATGGTGGACCGCGGCGAGACCCGCGTGTGGGATATCCTCGAGAGCGTCATCAAGGAGCATCCGGTGCTGCTCAACCGCGCGCCGACGCTGCACCGCCTGGGCATTCAGGCGTTTGAGCCGATCCTGGTGGAGGGCAAGGCCATCAAGCTGCATCCGCTGGCCTGTACCGCCTTCAACGCCGACTTCGACGGCGACCAGATGG
Organism: Candidatus Ventricola gallistercoris; assembly: GCA_018716525.1. Classification (GTDB taxonomy): domain Bacteria; phylum Bacillota; class Clostridia; order Christensenellales; family Aristaeellaceae; genus Ventricola; species Ventricola gallistercoris. Next base: position 10,910 of record DVJV01000014.1, on the reverse strand, counting down.
CCGTGCACGTGCCCCTGTCCATGGAGGCGCAGGCCGAGGCCCGCTTCCTGATGCTGTGCGCCAACAACATCCTCAAGCCGCAGGACGGCAAGCCCGTCATCTCCCCCTCGCAGGATATGGTCATCGGCTGCTATTACCTCAGCTGCATCCGTCCGGGCGCCAGGGGTGAGGGCCGCCGCTTCGCCAACGAGGACGAGGCCATGATGGCCTACCTCACCGGCCAGCTCGATCTGCAGGCCAGGATCAGCGTGCGCATCTCCCGCCAGTGGCAGGGCAAGACGTACCGCCGCAGCATCGAGACCAGCCTGGGCCGCCTGATCCTCAACAGCAACGTGCCGCAGGACATGGGCTTCAAGCCCCGCAACACGCTCGACGACATGTTCGAGCTGGAGATCGACACCAAGGTCGGCAAGAAGGAGCTCGGCAAGATCGTCGACATGTGCTTCCGCGCGCACGGCGTCTCCGAGACCGCCAAGGTGCTTGACAACGTCAAGGCCATGGGCTACAAGTACTCCACCATCGGCGCGGTCACCGTCGCCGTGGCGGATGTCATCGTGCCGCCCGAAAAGGCGCCGATCCTGGCCGAGGCCGAGGCCGAGGTCCGCAAGATCGAGAAGCTCTTCAAGCGCGGTATGCTCACCGACGAGGAGCGCTACAACCGCGTCGTCTCCGTCTGGAGCAAGACCACCGACGACGTCAAGAGCAAGATCATGAACCACATGGACGAGTTCAACCCGATTCGCATGATGACGGACTCCGGCGCCCGTGGTTCCATCTCCCAGGTCTCCCAGCTGGCCGGCATGCGCGGCATGATGGCCTCGCCGACCGGCCGCCCGCTGGAAATGCCCGTCAAGGCCAATTTCCGCGAGGGCCTGTCCGTGCTGGAGTTCTTCCAGTCCTCCCACGGCAGCCGCAAAGCGCTTTCCGATACGGCTCTGCGTACCGCCGACTCGGGCTACCTCACCCGCCGTCTGGTCGATGTCTCCCAGGAGGTCATCGTCCGCGAGGTGGACTGCTTCGCCTCGCGCAATGAGAAGATCCGCGGCATCACCGTGACCGCCATCGGCTCCGAGCGCGACCCGATCGAAAAGCTCATCGACCGCATCGTCGGCCGCGTCGCGGCGGAGGATGTCGTCAACCCGCTCACCGGCGAGGTGATCGTCCCCTGCAACGAGATGATCTCCTACGACAAGGGCAACGAGATCGTAAGTTGCGGCATCAAGGCCGTGCAGATCCGCTCGGTGCTCACCTGCCGCAACGAGACGGGCGTCTGCGTCAAGTGCTATGGCCAGGATCTGGCGCATGGCGGCTATGTCAACATCGGCGAGGCCGTGGGCATCGTCGCGGCGCAGGCCATCGGCGAGCCCGGCACGCAGCTGACCATGCGTACCTTCCACACCGGCGGCGTGGCCTCCGAAAAGGATATCACGCAGGGTCTTCCGCGCGTTGAGGAGCTCTTTGAGGCCCGCAAGCCCAAGCGCGAGGCCATGCTGGCGGAGATCTCCGGCACCATCGCCATCAGCGAGAGCAAGAAGAGGCGCGAGATGCTCATCACCAGCGACGACGGCACCATCAAGGCGTATCCCATCGCCTACGGCAGCCGCCTGAAGGTGAAGGAGGGCGACCGCGTCACCGCCGGCGACGAGCTGACCGAGGGCCAGATCAACCCGCACGATCTGCTGCGCATTCTGGGCGTCAAGGCCGTGCAGGAGCACCTGCTCAAAGAGGTGCTCATGGTCTACCGCCTGCAGGGCGTCGGTATCGGCGACAAGCACATCGAGGTCATCGTTCACCAGATGCTGCGCAAGGTCCGCATCGAGGATGCCGGCGACACCAACATGCTGCCCGGCTCCATGGTGGATATCTTCCACTTCGAGAAGGAGAACGAGCGCACCATCATGGAGGGCGGCCGTCCCGCGGTGGCCAAGCGCATCCTGCTGGGCATCACCAAGGCCGCGCTGGCGACCGAGTCGTTCCTGTCGGCCGCGTCCTTCCAGGAGACCACGCGCGTGCTCACCGAAGCCGCCATCAAGGGCAAGGAAGATCCGCTCGTCGGCCTCAAGGAGAACGTGATCATCGGCAAGCTGATCCCCGCCGGCACCGGCATGCCGCGCTACAAGGACGTCGAGATCAAGGAAATGTATTGATCGCGCTACAATCTATCAGCCATTCGGGCGGCGTATCCCTTGCGGATGCGCCGCCCGTGGCGTTTCGGAAAAGTCCGCCTGTGGCGTCCTTTTCCGAAGTTTGCGCTGTTTTCGTAAGAATGCTTTACACCGCGCGAAGCGAAGAAGGGAGTCTGAGGGACAATGTCCCTCAGACAGGTTTGGGCGGTAGCCCAACGTTCCCCTTTCATAAAAAACGTAGTCTCAGAGCAGGCTGCTGTGCAGCCTACGATTGAGACGGGGGAGATTTGAAAAGTATGCATTTTGCATTGACGCCCTCAGCCTGCCCGCCGATGATGTCTTAGACGATCAAATATTATCGAATTACGATAAAAAAGTATTGACAAACGATGTGTGCGGGCGTATACTGTCCCCGAGGTGAGAACAATGAAACTTGATTTGCAACGCTTTGGCAAGTCAAAGGCCGACGCCAACCCCGTGCCCGTGTTCAGCGTGCTGCAGGGGGTCAGCGTCATGGCCGGGGTGCTGGGCACGCTGCTGGCGGTGGGCATGGGCGTTGTCGGCGCAACGTGGCTGTCGCTCGCACTGGAGGGCGGAGAGATGCGCGTGGTGTGGGCCTGCGGCGTGGGCTTTGCCACGCTGCTGGCGGTGAGCGCGGCGTGCATCGTGGCGCTGGCGTGCTTCTATCTGCTGTGCGGGCGGCTTAAGACGGGCACGGCGTTCACCGAGCATAACGCGCGCGCCATGGGCGCAATCGCGCGGTGCTTTGGCCTGAGCGCGCTGGTGCTCATCGTGGCGCTGCCGGTGCTGCGGCTGCTCATCGGCGAGACGCTGCTGCCCATGATCTATGTGGCGGTGGTCGCGTTCCTGTTCGGGTTTGCCGCGCTGCTCTCGCACGCGCTCAGCCTGCTGGTGTGGCGGGCGCAGGCGCTGCAGGCGGAAAACGATCTGACCATCTAGGAGGCAGGCATGATTCAAGTGGAACTGGATGTGATGCTCGCCCGGCGCAAGATGAGCCTGACGGAGCTTTCCACGCGGGTGGGCATCACGATGGCCAATCTGTCCATCCTCAAAAATGGACGGGCGCGCGCCGTGCGCATGGAGACGCTCAACGCCATCTGCCGCGCACTGGATTGCCAGCCGGGCGATATCCTGGTCTACCGGCCGGATGAAGACGCGGAAGAGGGCACGCCCTGACCTTCTTCAAACCGCCCCGCCTGAAACCGCCAAACCGGGTACGCAAAAGCAGATCGGATGTTTATTTTCAATAAACCTTTTTCGCAAAACCGCGCAAAGCATGATCAGGGTTTAGCGGTCGTAAAACCAAAGTCGCGTATGCAAGAAACCCGAAAACCCATGTGAGATCAGAAAAAATCAAGGGAAAGCACGGGAAAGAACGCGTAAAAAGCGGCGCGCTGAAAAGCGGTCGTTTTTTTGATTTTCCGCTTGACAAACGCGGGGGAATGTGGTTTAATCAGATTCGCTGTGATAACCCGGAAGTTTTGCCCTGCAAAACTCCGGGCCCAAAAACCTTTCTTTGTAGCCCTGGGGCGCGCCCTCAGGCGCCACGCCAATCCGGCGACATGTGCGGCGGATTCAAAGGAGTGTGTCTGCACGATGAATATCGGTGAAAAACTGCGCAGCCTCCGCCAGCGCAATAACCTCACCCAAAAGGAGCTGGCCGACCGGTGCGAGCTGTCCAAGGGGTTCATCTCCCAGCTGGAGAGCAACCAGACCTCGCCGTCGCTTTCGACGCTGGAGGACATCCTCACCACGCTGGGCTCGTCGTTCCACGAGTTCTTTTCCGATGAGCAGAGCGATAACCCCATCTGCCGCAAGGAGGATGTGTTCGTCAAGGAGACGGACGGCGGGGTCACCATCCACTGGCTGATGACCAACGCGCAGAAGAAGGACATCGAGCCGATCATGGTGACGCTCAGCCCCGGCGCCAGGACGGAGACGGACCTGCCGCACATGGGCGAGGAATTCGGGCATGTGCTCGCGGGCGCGGTCATGCTGCGGCTGGGGGAGAAGTCCTACCGGGTGCGCAAGGGCGACAGCTTTTCCTATAAGCCCACCACGCAGCACTATCTGGAAAACACGGGCAAGACCCCGGCCACGGTCATCTGGGTCTGCACCCCGCCCAATTTTTGAGCAGCGGCCACAGGCGCGCACAGGAGGATATCATGCAACACAACACGATTCTTTCGATCCGCGATCTGCGGGTGGTCTTTGAGGATGGCTTTGAGGCGCTGGGCGGCGTGAGCCTGGACATCCGGGAGAATGAGTTCGTCACGCTGCTGGGGCCGTCGGGCTGCGGCAAGACGACGCTTCTGCGCTGCATCGGCGGGTTTGAGCGGCCCACGGCCGGCGAGATCCTCTACAAGGGGCAGAACATCGTGTCCCTGCCGCCGTACAAGCGCAACATCAACACGGTGTTCCAGCGCTATGCGCTGTTTCCGCACCTGAACGTGGCGCAGAATGTGTCCTTCGGGCCGGACCTGCGCCGGGAGGATAAGAAGAAGACCGCCGACGAGGTGGCGCGCATGCTCGCGCTGGTGGGCCTGGCGGGGTTTGAGCGGCGCAAGATCACCAGCCTTTCGGGCGGCCAGCAGCAGCGCGTGGCCATCGCGCGCGCGCTGATCAACCGGCCGGATGTGCTGCTGCTGGATGAGCCGCTGGGCGCGCTGGATCTCAAGCTGCGGCGGGAGATGCAGCTGGAGCTCAAGCGCATTCAGCGCGAGAGCGGCATCACGTTCATATTCGTCACGCACGATCAGGAAGAGGCGCTCACCATGAGCGACCGCGTGGCGGTGATGCGCGCGGGGCAGATCCTGCAGCTGGGCACGCCGGAGGATATCTATAACGAGCCGCAGTCGGCCTATGTGGCCGATTTCATCGGCGACAGCAACATCTTCGCGGGCACGATGGTCAGGGACAGATTGGTGCGCTTCCTGGGGTGCACGTTCCCGTGCGTGGACGAGGGCTTCGGCACGCAGGCGGATGTGGACGTGGTGCTGCGGCCGGAGGATGTCAAGCTCAAGCCGGCGGATGATCCCGCCGCGGCGGGCATGCCCGAGGGCGTGGTGGAATCGCTGCTGTTCAAGGGCGTGCACTACGAGATGAAGGTGCTAAGCGGCGAAAGCGTGCTGCTGGTGCACTCCACGCACGCGCGGCCGGTGGGCACGCGGGTGCGCCTGAGCGTGGCGCCGGAGGATATCCAGGTGATGCGCAAGAGCGATTGCTCGCCGGACGTGCTGCAAAAGCACGCGCAGCGGGCTGTTTAATAAGTTCGGAAAAGTCCGCCTGCGGCGTCCTTTCCCGAGCGTTTTGCGGCGTTTTCCTCTCGGCCCTATGGGCCTCCCGGGCGGAAAACGCCGTAAGGAAGCCTTGCTATGCAAGGCCCGAATCCGCCGCACATGTCGCCGGATTCGGATTTCATTTGGAGGACTGTGGCCCTCCAAACCACCCCAAAGGGTGCTTTAACGTCCGGCGCGCGGTGCGCGCGGCGTGAGCCAAGAGAAAAATCGCGCGGGTTTCTGCATCCCGCGCACACAAAAGGAGGGGGCCCCGGTGAAAAGGAACAAGGCGCTCATCGTGCCGTTTGCGCTGTGGGCGGTGATCTTCATCGTCATCCCGCTGTGCCTGATCGTCTGGTACGGGGTGACGGTGGAAGAGCCCGTGGCCTACACGGAAATTGCGCTTGAGGATGGGCAGACGGCCTATCAGCTTGAGGATGGCACGGTGGTCAGCGAAAAGCCGTGGCAGAAGCAGACCGTCGTATCGCTTGAAAACTTCAAGCGGATGCTCGAGCCGACGTATCTCAAGCTGCTGCTGCGCTCGCTCAAGATCGCGGTCATCACCACGGCGATCTGCCTGCTGCTGGGCTACCCGGTGGCGCTCATCCTCAGCGGGCGGGATTTCAAGCGCCCCGCGCTGTGGCTGATGCTCATCATCCTGCCGATGTGGATGAACTTCCTGCTGCGCACCTATTCGTGGATGTCGATTCTGGAAAACTCCGGCATCCTCAACAGCTGGATCTCCGCGCTGCGCGAGGCCGTGCCCGCGTTTGACGCCTGGCTGGAGAGCATGGGCGTGGGCAAGCGCATCATCTTCCTGTATAACGAGAACGCGGTCATCCTGGGCATGGTCTACAACTACCTGTCCTTCATGATCATGCCCATCTACACCGTCATCGAGAAGATCGACCGCAGCCTGCTGGAGGCCGCGGCCGACCTGGGCGCAAGCCCCGCGCGCAGCTTCCTGCGGGTGACGCTGCCCTACTCCTTGCCGGGCGTGCTCGAGGGCGTGACCATGGTGTTCGTGCCCGCGGTGACCACGTTCGTCATCAGCCAGCTGATGGGCGGCGGCAAGGTGCCGCTCATCGGCGACATCATCCAGAATCAGTTCGGCAAGTCGAGCGACTGGCACTTCGGCGCCACGCTCTCGCTGCTGGTCATGGTGGTGGTGCTCGCGTTCATGGGCGCCCTGCGAAGCATGGATAAGGACGAGCCCGACCGCAAGGAGGTGCGCATCCTCTGATGAAAAAGCTGCGCAAGCTCTACATCGGCCTGATCATGGCGTTTCTCTATGCGCCGATCGTGCTGCTGATCCTCTATTCGTTCAACGACAGCAAGTCCCGCGCCAACTGGGGCGGCTTCACCCTGCGCTGGTATCAGGAGCTCCTGAGCGATTCGGCGATCCTCTCCGCGCTTTCCACCACCCTCTCCATCGGGCTGCTGGCGGCGGCGCTTTCCACCGTGCTGGGCACCGTGGGCGCCATCGCGCTCTTTCAGATGCGCCGCGCCCCGCGCCAGGCGCTGCTGAGCGTCGTCAATCTGCCGATGCTCAACTCCGAGGTGGTCACCGGCGTGTCGCTCATGCTGCTCTTTGCCATGGCGCACGTGCAGCTGGGCTATCTCACGCTGCTGCTCGCCCACATCTCCTTCTGCGTGCCCTATGTCGTGCTCAGCGTGCTGCCCCGGCTGCGCCAGCTCGACCCCAACCTGGCCGAGGCCGCGCAGGATCTGGGCGCCACGCCCTTGCAGGGCTTCTTCAAGGTGATCCTGCCCGATATCATGCCCGGCGTGTTCTCCGGGTTTGTGATGGCGCTGACCATGTCCATCGACGACTTCGTCGTCAGCTTCTTCACCACCGGCTCGGGCGTGAGCAACCTGTCCATCACCATCTACACCATGGCCAAGCGCGGCATATCGCCCAAGATCAACGCGCTGTCCACGATCATATTCGGGTGCGTGTTCATCCTGCTCATCGGGCTGAACCTGCGCGATTTCAAGAAGGATGGCCGCAGCAAGGGGAAGATCGACAACGTGCGGATTCCCTACTGAGCGCGGCGCATGTCAAGGCACTTTCCCCCGGCGCCGGGGGTGATGCGTATCACCAAAAAGGAGAAGACGATCATGAAGAAAACCACCGCCGTTCTTTTGCTGACCCTCGCGCTTGCGGCCCTGCCGCTGCTGGCGATGGCGCAGAGCATCTCCGTCTACAACTGGGGCGACTACATCGAGCCCGAAGTGCTCGAGCTCTTCGAGCAGGAGACGGGCATCGAGGTCATCTACGAGACCTACGAGACCAACGAGGACATGTACGCCAAGATCGCCATGGGCGGCTCGAGCTACGACGTCATCTTCCCCAGCGACTACATGGTCGAGCGCATGATCGGGGAAGGGCTGCTCCAGAAGATCAACTGGGACAACATTCCCAATGTGAAGAACATCGACCCGCGCTTCATGAACGAGAGCTATGACCCCGAGCCGGCCTACTCCGTGCCCTACACCTGGGGCACCATGGGCATCCTCTACAACACCGAGATGGTCGAGGAAGCGCCCACCAGCTGGCAGACGCTCATGGACGAGACCTACACCATGGATATGCTCATGCTCAACTCCCCGCGCGACACGCTGGGCATTGCCCTGATCATGTGCGGGCACGACATCAACTCCACCGATCCGGCGGATCTGGAGGACGCCAAGAACCTGCTCATCGAGCAAAAGCCGATGGTGCTGGCGTATGTCGTCGATGAGGTCAAGGACAAGATGATCGCCGGCGAGGCGTCCGTGGCGCTGGTGTGGAGCGGCGACGCGACCTACTGCATGGACGAGAGCGACGAGCTTGACTACGTGGTGCCGCAGGAGGGCAGCAACATCTTCTTCGATGCGATCTGCATTCCGGCGAACGCGCGCAACGTGGAGGGAGCGGAGAAATTCATCGACTTCCTGTGCCGGGCGGATATCGCGGCGATGAACTACGAGTACGTGGGCTACGCCATCCCCAACACCGCGGCCATCGAGCTGCTGGGCGCAGAGGAATATAACGCCTCCCCGGTGAATAACCCGCCGCAGGAAGTGCTCGATAAGTGCAAGGTGTTTGAATACCTGGGCGACGATACGAAGCTCTATGACCAGATCTGGACGGAGATCATCTCCGAGTTTTAAGCAGACAGGGCGGCTGTGCCTCTGATGCGAACGCCCCGGGTGGCTTGGAGGGCCAAAGCCCTCCAATACAATCCGAATCCGGCGACATGCGCGGCGGATTCGGGGCCTTGCGCAGCAAGGCTTCCTTACGCTGTTTTCCGCCCGGGAGCCCCGCAGGGGCGAGAGGAAAACAGAGCTAAAACCCGGAAAAGGGCGCCGCAGGCGGACTTTTCCGATATGCTGTGCGGCCACGCTTCCGGCGGGAGCGTGGCCGCATGACGTGATGCACAAGTGGAGGAACAAAGGCATGGAAAACAGCCTCGCAAACGGCGGAGAGCCGCAGACGCTGAAAATTGAAAAAGGCCGCCCGCAGGACATGAGCGGACGGCTTGCCAAGGAGCAGCGCGTCTATGCGCTGCTGGGTGGCCTTGGCATTGCCTATGAGCGCGTGGACCACGAGCCGCTGATGACCATTGAGGCCTGCGCGGGGGTGGATGCGCTGCTGGGCGTTAACATCTGCAAGAACCTGTTTTTGTGCAACGCGCAGCGCACGCAGTTTTACCTGCTGCTGATGCCGGGGGAAAAGAAGTTCCGCACGGCGGTGCTCAGCCGGCAGATCGGCTCGGCGCGGCTGTCGTTTGCCGATGAGGGGCACATGCTGGCGTTTTTGGATATCACGCCCGGCAGCGTCAGCGTCATGGGCCTGATGAACGACCGGGAGCACCGCGTGCGGCTGCTCATCGACCGGGATGTGCTGCAGACGCCGCGCTTTGCGTGCCATCCGTGCATCAACACCAGCAGCCTGTGCATGGATACGCGCGATCTGATCGAAAAGGTGCTTCCGGCGATGGGGGTTGGCTATACGGTAGTAGACTTATAACGCGGAGCGTCGGAAAAGTCCGCCGTAGGCGGACTTTTTCGACACGCTGAGCTGATGCCTCCTGCATATGGAATGCAGAAGTCATCAGCTTTTGACGCACCCGGGGCGCGCGGCCCGGGGAGCAAAACAAGCGGTTCAGGCAAAAACGCCAGGGGAGCACTTCATTCCCACTGCGCAACAGGGTATCACAGCGAATCTTTCCTGTCAAGGCCCAAAGAATCGCCGCCCAGCAGGTGAAACCACGCCTCCGGGAAGCCGCACAGCGACAGATCGGCCTCGGGAAAATCCTGCGCGAGCTGGGCAATACCTTGCACCATCTGCCGGTAGACGCGCTCGCGCCCGCACACGGGCCGCAGCGCGAGCAGCAGCGGAAAGAGGCGGTCGCTCTCGTAGGCGCGAAGGTTAGGCGGCAGGTCGGGCTGCGTCTCCAGCGGGTTGTTGTACAGGCGGTTGTAGTGCGCGCAGATGTTGCGCACGTTCACCGATGCGTCGATCAGGCGGCCGAGGGACTCGGGCTTGATGCCGTAATCCCGGCTGATGGCGCGCTGGTCGTCCTCGCGCATGAGCTCATAGAGCGATGCGAGCATGCCGAATGTGAACAGCTCCACCGCCGCCCAGATGGGGAACTGGCCGCCGTACTTGGTGTTGTGGTGGCGCACAAACGGCAGGGAGCGCTGGCGGCGCACCTCGCTTTTGAATTTGCCCAGCAGGTTTTTGTGCATGAGCGTGCCGTTGGGCAGCGTCAGAACGCGGAAGTTCTCCTCCTCCATGTAGCCCAGCGAGCCATAGCGGATGGCCAGCTGGTAGGCGATCTTGGCGCGCAGCTGCACTTCAAAGAACTCGAGCACCGGCAGCAGCAGGTGGCGAAGCCCCATGTCAAACTGGTAGAGCGCGTAGAGCGTATCAAGCGACACGCCGGGCACAAACCGGTCGGGATCGTCCGCCCGGCGCAGGTGCTTGCCGTACGTGGTCAGGCGGTAGTAGTTGACGGTGGACAGTATGCGCCGCGCCCGCTCGGGATCGCTGATCTCAAGACCGTGGATATCGGTCAGGCGGCGGGCCTGCTCCTCGTAGCTGCGGGCCGGTTTGACGGGGGTGTAGATTCTCTTCATGGCGCATCTCCCATTCGGGCCGATGGAAAAGGGGCGGACGGCGCCTGTGCCGTCCGCCCCACAGCGATGAACAAACGATTGGCCTGCGGCGGCAGACCGGGCTGATCAGCGGTTGATCTCCAGCACCTTGTCCCGCAGTTCCTTTTCCAGGCGGCCCAGCTCGATGGCCGCCGCCGCGCGCTTTTGCGCGCCCTCGCGCTGAATCTTCTGCACCTCGGTCAGCGTCTCGATGAGCGCCGTGTTCGCCGTGCGGATGGTCTCCACATCCACCACGCCGCGCTCGGCTTCCTTCGCCGTCTCGATGGTGCTCATCTTCAGCCGCTGCGCGTTGGAGCGCAGCAGCTCGTTGGTCATGTCG
>DVJV01000128.1 GCA_018716525.1 Candidatus Ventricola gallistercoris | reverse complement strand
GTCCTGAGCCAGGATCAAACTCTCGCGTTTAATCCTTTCAATTTTGAAAGTTGCCCCTTTCAAAATCAAAACTCATTCCGAATTGACTGTCTTTTCTTCGGCTGCGATTCTCTCGAACCGCTGCCTCGCGTTCTTCTTGATTCTGTATCGTTTTCAAGGATCATGTCCGCCCGAGAGTTTCGCTCTCGCGCTGACAGCTCGATTATTATATCTCGGTCAGTCCCGTTTGTCAACCCCTTTTTGACAGTTTTTTGAACTTTTTTGACATCTTTTCTTCCCGACGGCAAAATGGGCGGAAAACCGGACGGCAGAGCATCCTTCCCACCGTCCGGTTCCGTTTTCTATTTTCTGAATGCGAGCAGCGCGCCTTTGCCCGCCGGCAGCAAGCTCTCCTCCGCCACACGCAGGCGCCGCGCCGTCTGCCACCTTGTCTCCCCACTGGCAGGCCACACGAGCACAAAGCCGTGTTCTTGCTTCACGGGCGGCTTCTTTTCAACATCCGTAATGCCCGTAACGCGCCGGATGCCATGCTGCATGACGCGCAGCCCGATCACGCAGCGCACTTCCGCCCGGTCACTCGTCGTCGATCCGGGGCTGGATTCAATCGCGTAGGCCTGGGCGCTCGCCCCATCCACCACTTCCACCGGGAAGGTCATGGTGAAGGGCTCGCGCGTGTGCACCGCATACGGGATATCGGAATCCACAGGCAGATACATCAGCGTCACGCCCATCACGCCTTCCGCATCAAGCCTTCTCCCTGCCGGAGTCAACCCCGTCACCGTCGGTTGCACAAACGTGGCCAGCACGGTGTCAATCGGTGGCGCATCCTTGGGCATGCTCACCTGCAGGCGCGTGCTCTCCCGCACATCGGAAGCCTCTTCAAACGTATGCACATCAAAGCTCTCGCGCACGGGCTCCAACTCCGGCCCCGTCAGGCTGTACAGATCCTCCAGCAGCACCGCTTCATGCTGCATGCACAGGCTCAGGCTCACCCGCACCTCAGCCTCCACCCGCAGCGTCCTTCGCTTATCCGTGCTGATGGAGTCCGCCATCACGTCGACAACCTCGGCCGTCGCGTGGGGCTGCGCGCCATCCGGCAGCTCCGCTTCGATGCTCAGTTCAAAGGGCAGCTCATGTGTAGTCACCACGAGCGGATTGCCCGGCTCCTGCGGCCGATGCAGCACGCGCACTTCAATGGTGCCCAGCACCCCCAGCTTGCCCGCGCCGCCCGTAAAATCGTTCACCGCCGCCGTGCCCGTAGCGCTCAGCACATCGCCCACCTCAAGTTTCGACGGCAGGTCGAACTCCTCGCGCACCAGCGTCTTGTCCTCGCCCAGCTCCTCATGGCAGCAGAACGTGACCGTCTGCGTCCGCGTTTGCAGGCCGCCGATATCATTCTCCGATTCCTGGTTACTGGGTTGCTCCGCGCTGAGCATTCCGGGAATGCCCATCACCGCCGACTCGTCCTCACCAAGAGACGCGCCAGTCACCAGCTCTGTCTCCACTGTTTCAAACGCTTCTGTCTGTATGCCCAGCAGCGCGCGCAGCGTCATGCGCCCACTGGCGGCGGTCCCCTCCGTCTCCTGCACAAATGCAGCCACACTCAGCCGCATCGACGGCGTCATCCCGTCCAGCGTGAGCCGGTGCTCAAAATCGCACGTCGTCTCCAGCGCGCGCACCCGCGTCAGATCCCCCTGCGTATAGAGCACCTGATAGCACACACGCCCCCGCACGACGCCCTCGCCCATGCCCGCCTGTGCACCGTTCAGGTGCACCTGCGCCTGTACGCTGAGCACGGTCACGGCGTCCCTCATGCTGCCGGGCAGCGTCGCCTCGCCCTCTATGGCCACCTGTTCCTCGTCTTTAACGACCAGACGCTCAAAGCGCAGTGTCTCGCGCGCCAGTTTCAATTCCACGCGCCATCCCTCCCTGCAATCGCATTGCTCAAGGGAGCGTATGTCCCGCTCATGCAAATTATGCGGTTTACACCTTTCGCCGCGATGCAAAAATGTCCAGGCCGTTCCCCGAAACTTTTGAGATGAATGTTTCCGGCAGTCCGTTTGCTTTCGCTTCTCATCAAGCTATGCGGATGCCTATTCTCACCGGCGGCTTTACCTCTGCTTTCCCGGCTGCGCACGCGTGACAGGCCTGACATACTTCCAAAACCGCGCACAATCGTGATAGAAGTAAAACACCCTGCCCGGCGCGGTATCCAGCCGGTATCCCGTATCCTCATAGCAAAACACCTTCATCGCCCGTTCGATCTTTTCTTCCACGGCAGCATTTTCCGTCTCAAAGTCAAACGGCCCGTGTTCAAACACGATGTAATCCCCTTCCGCAACATCCATCACCTGCATCTGCGGGGGAACCTCTCCCGCATAGTCACAGGGCAGACGCACCCCATACGCCTCTGCCAGCGGAATTCCCCAGCTGCATATTCTGCCCTCCGGCGCATTGATAAAGCCCATCACCTGTCCGCTTCCGCTATCTGCCCCGCTGCCGCCCGCATCATCCAGAATGCCACGAATCCCGCGCAGCAGGTTGCAAATGGTTTCATAGTCCTGCCCGGGAATGCGGCTTTGCTTTTCCCAGAAATCCCAATAGCCAATGCTCTCATAGTTCCGGATGTGCAAAAATCTGTGCGCCGGGATGGTGACAAAATAGGTCTTCACATCGCCCTTCGCCTGCGCCAAGCCCGCTCCCTCTACGCCCAGCAAATAGCAGTCAAAGGGGTTAAGGATTGTGTGCAGCGCCACCGGAACGGGATGCTGACGATACCCGCCCGGTGTGACGCCATATGCCTCCTTAAACGCGCGGGTAAACGCCTCGTGTGAGGCATATCCGTACTTGAGCGCGATATCCAGGATTCTGTCATCGGTGTCGCGCAGATCCCTCAGGGCAAACGCCAGCTTCCGATAGCGCAGATACTCCCAAAGCTGCATTCCGGAAAGCGCCTTAAACTTTCTGGAGACATAGCTCTCCGAATACCCCAGTTTCTGCGCAAGCCGTTTGAGGGTGATCGCCTCATCGTCCCCGCTCAAAATGCACCGGTCCACGTCGTCGATCAAAGCCTGAATGTGCTCATACCACTGTGCCATCTTATCCACCTGCTTTCGATTCTCTCATCCCGATTCAAACCCATATGCATGATACCGCGCCGCATGCCTCTGCGCTTGATCGCGCTTGTCCAGATGCATTTCTTTTCCTGCGGAGGACATGCAAAACGGGCAGCCCCCCTAAGGAGACTGCCCGTTTGTACACTATGCAACTTAATAGAGCTTTGCACCCGCCGGAATGCAGTCGTCCACCATCAGCAGGTTCAGCCTCTCCTCGCCCTCCTCCTGATGGAGCGCGCTGATGAGCATGCCGCAGGAATCGATGCCCATCATCTTGCGCGGCGGAAGGTTCACGATGGCGATGCAGGTCTTGCCCACGAGCATCTCCGGCTCATAGTAGTCGTGAATGCCGCTGAGAATGACCCGGTCGGTACCGGTGCCATCGTCCAGCACGAACTTCAGCAGCTTTTTGGACTTGGGCACCGCTTCGCACGCTTTGATCTTCACCGCCCGGAAATCGGACTTGCTGAATGTGTCAAAATCGACGAACTCCTCAAACAGCGGCTCGATCTGCACCTTGGAAAAGTCGATCTTCTCCGCCGGCTCCACCTGGGCAGCGGGCTTTTGCGTCACCTGCGCCGCGCGCGGAGCATCCGGCTTGTCAAGCGGCTTCATCGTCGGGAACAGCAGCACGTCGCGGATGGAAGCCGAGTCCGTGAGCAGCATGACCAGCCGGTCCACGCCAAAGCCCAGGCCACCCGTGGGCGGCATACCGTATTCAAGCGCCGCGATAAAGTCCTCATCGATGTCGGCATGGCCGCCCTGCGCGCGCTTGAGCAGCGCCTGGCGCTCGAAGCGGGCGCGCTGATCGATGGGATCGTTCAGCTCCGAGAACGCATTGCACAGCTCAAAGCAGCAGGCAAACGCCTCAAAGCGCTCGGTCAGCTCGGGATTGTCCTTCTTGCGCTTGGCCAGCGGCGAAATGGCAACCGGATAATCCATGATGAACGTCGGCTGAATGAGGTTGGGCTCGACGAACTCGTCAAAGCACGCCTCCAGGCACTCGCCCTTGACGGCATCCTTTTCCACGTGCACGCCGTGCGCAAGGCAATCCTCGCGGGCCTGCTCGTCGCTCTGCCAGGCGTCAAAGTCGATGCCGGAGTACTTCTTCACGGCCTCGGCCATCGTCATGCGCGCCCAGGGGGAGCTCATGTCGATCTCCTTGCCCTGGTACTGGATCTTGAGCGTGCCGCACACCTTTTGGGTGACGTAAACGTACAGCTCCTCGACCAGATCCATGATGTCGTGATAGTCCGCATACGCCTGGTACAGCTCGATGGTCGTAAACTCGGGATTGTGGCGGGTATCCATGCCCTCATTGCGGAAAATGCGGCCCACTTCGTAGACCTTTTCAAAGCCGCCGACGATCAGCCGCTTGAGGTAGAGCTCCGTCTCGATGCGCAGATACATGGGGATATCCAGCGCATTGTGGTGCGTGACGAACGAGCGGGAGTTGGCGCCGATCTCAATCGTCTGGAGCACCGGAGTATCGACCTCCAGGAAGCCCTTGGCATCCAGAAACTCACGCAGAGCGCGCAGAATCTGGCTGCGCTTGATGAACGTGTCCTTCACCTCGGGGTTGACGATCGTGTCGACATAGCGCTGACGGTAGCGCATGTCCTGATCCTTGAGGCCATTCCACTTTTCAGGCAGCACGCGCAAAGACTTGGTCAGCAGCACAAGCTTCGTCGCATGCACGGAGATCTCGCCCGTCTTCGTGCGGAACACCGTGCCCTCGATGCCCAAAATGTCGCCGATGTCCATGGTCTTGAAGTCGGCATACACGTCCTCGCCCACATCCTCACGGCGGACATAGGCCTGGATCTGCCCTTCGCCGTCGAGCATATGCACGAAGGATGCCTTGCCCATCACCCGGCGGCTGAGCACACGGCCGGCGATGGAGACCTTCTGCCCCTCCAGCGCATCGAAATTCGCCAGAATCTGCGCGGAGGTATGCGTGCGGTCATACCGGGTGATGGTGTAGGGGTCGCGCCCCTCTTCCTGATACTTGAAGAGCTTTGCGCGGCGGATCTGCTCCTGCTCGGTATATTCAGGCGCGGTAAACGTCAACTCTTGTGACACGTTGTATTCCTCACTTCCGCTTCAGGTTGGTGCGCCGTTGCCCCGCTTACAGCGCGATGTTGATGATCTTGAGCTTGCGCACGCCGCCCGGCGTCTGCGCCGTGACGATATCGCCCACATGCGCGCCGATGAGCGCCGCGCCGACGGGCGACTCGTTGGAGAGCTTGCCGTTGACCGGATCGGACTCCGAAGTGCCCACAATGGTGTAGACTTCCTCATCCTCGTCGGGATCGTTCGCATCCACGAGGGTAACGCGGGTGCCAAAGCCGACGGCATCCGTGCTGATTTTGCTCTCATCGACGACAACGGCGTTCTCGATCATCTGGCGCAGCTCATTGATGCGCTGCTCGAGCACGGCCTGATCGTTCTTGGCGGCGTCGTACTCGGCGTTCTCGCTCAGGTCGCCGTAGGAGATGGCCACCTTGAGCTGCTCGGCCACGCGCATCTTCTCTGTTGTCTCTTTGTACTCCAGCTCATCCTTCATCTTCTGAAGGCCTTCGCGGGTGACAACCACATGTCTGGTATCCGTCATCAATGATCTCTCCTTTTCGTCATGCGCCCGCGAAAATCCGAAGGCGCAAACAAGCCGCCCGAAGGGAATCCCCTTCGGGCACACTGTTATATGATATGATTATACTCCGCCTTCCTGCCTTTGTCAATTGACTGCACCATTTTCTTTGCTGTGGTCAGAGCACCTTGCTGCCGTTGGCCTTGAGCTTGAAGCTGCAGCCCAGCATTTCCGCAGCCCTGCGGCACATGAGCATCCGCTCCAGGAAGATCTCGAAGTAGTCAAGCACTGAGCAGATTTCGTCGTCAAGCTGAATGTCCAGCGTGATCTGGCGCTTCTCGCGGTCCATATGCAGCACGGAGCTGATGGCGGCGTAATTCACTCGGTCGTGGATGTCAAACTTGGCGCGGTCGCGCCCCCGCACACGGTTGCGGCGCACGTCCGTCTTGTCGGCCAGGATCACGGCTGCTGAGATGGCGTCCACCGCCGTACCGGTCTTTTCGTCGTGGTTGCCGATGGCGGTGATCACCACGGCGATCTCCGCGGGGTCCATGCCCAGATCCCGCAGGATCGTCATCGCCATGATGGCGCCCGTATGCGCATGATCCGTGCGGTTGATGCAGTTGCCCATGTCGTGCATGTAGCCTGCAATGCGCGCCAGCTCCACCTCCCGCTCGCTGTAACCCAGCTGCATCAGGATCTCGCCGGCCGTCTTGGATACCTTCATCGCGTGGCCCACGGAGTGCTTGGTAAAGCCCAGCACCCCCAGGTTGGCGTTTCCCTTTTCGATGTATGTGCGGATCTCCGCATTCCCCTGTATGGCCTCAAATGTTACCACATCCGTCATGGCGTTCCTCCTTCTTTGCCGGCAGGCAGCCGGCGGTCCTCTCAGCCCCGCACAAGCCGGTCAAACGTCACTTCAATCGTCGTGCCCGTACCCAGCTCGCTTTGCAGGGAGATCTTCGCATTGTGCTTGACGGCGATGTGCTTGACGATCGCCAGCCCCAGGCCCGTGCCGCCCGTCGCCTTGGAGCGGCTCTTGTCCACGCGGTAAAACCGCTCAAACACGTGCGCCTGGTTTTCCTTGGAGATGCCGATGCCCGTATCCTGCACGCGCACAATCACCCTGTCGCGCACCGGGTGCACCTCCATCCGCACGCGGCCGCCCCGCACGTTGTAGCGGATGGCATTGTCGCACAGGTTGTAAAGCAGCTCCTCCATCATTCGCCGGTCGGCGCTCACAAGCGCATAGCGCGCATCGAGCTGGAGGCTGATGCCCAGGTTCTGCGCGCTGAGCTTGAGCTGATCGAGCGTGCTGGCGGCAATCTGCGCCAGATCCACCGGCTCAAAGACCATGTCCGGCATCGGCGCATCCATCTGGGAGAGGCGGATGATGTCGTTGATCAGCGTCAGCAGCCGGTTAGCGCTCTTGTGAATCTCGCCCGCAAACGTCTTGGCCTGCTCGCCCTGCGCCATGCCGCTTTCAATCAGCTCCGCATAGCCTGAAATGGAGGTCAGCGGCGTCTTGAGCTCATGGGAGACATTGGCCGTAAACTCCACGCGCATGTTCGCACTGCGCAGAATCTCCTCGTGCTGCGTCTTGATCATGTCCATGAACGGCTCCATCTCCGGGTAGCGCGTCACGCCGCTCAGGTCATCCAGGTGAGAGGTCATCTGCTCGATGGGCTCAAGCAGGTGCACAATCAGCGTGTTGGCCATGGCCACGCACAGCCCGATGAGCAGCGCCAGCAGCCCCAGCACCATCGGCGCTGCTTGCAGATACAGCGCCCAGATGCTCGATGCCTCGCGCGACAGCCTGAGCACCACATCGTCGCTCACGCGCAGCGCATAGTAAAATGTGCTCGTGCGCAACGTGTGCGAATCCCGCACGTCGCTCCCCTCGCCCTGCGCCAGGGCGTTGGCGATCTCCGGCCGCTCGGCGTGGTTTTCCATGGTCTGCTCGTCGGCCACGCTGTCAAAGGCCACCGTGCCATCCGCATTGACAAGCGTGACGCGCACGTCATCGTCAAGCGCATCCATGATCGGCTCCATGCCGCTTTGCTGTATGCAGGCGCTGATCACGCGGGCATACATGCGCAGATCGTCGATCACGCGGTTTTTGAACATGCCATAGGACAGCCAGATCAGCAGCACCGTGGAAACGGTGACCGCCATCACAATCACATAGATAAAATTGCGCAGAATCTTCCGCTTCATATTCAAGCTCCCGCAGAACTGCACTCAAAAAGGCCGCCCGGTGCGGGCGGCCT
>DVJV01000013.1 GCA_018716525.1 Candidatus Ventricola gallistercoris | reverse complement strand
CCTCGGCTATAAGGCCCACATGGGCGCCGGTGCAATCACCAGCAACGTCAAGGGCGATAAGAAAAACGTCGTCGTTCACGGGGAAGCGCAGTATGATACGGGGCGCAAGAAGTTTGGCGCCATGCTCGGCGATCTGGCGGAGATTGGCTGCAACAGCGTGCTCAATCCCGGCACGGTGATCGGCAGGGATTCGCAGGTGTATCCGCTCTCAAGCGTCCGCGGCGTTGTGCCTGCGCGCAGCATTGTCAAGGGTGAGCGCGGCGTGTTCGCCAAACGGGAACCGTAAGGAATAAGCAAGGATTTGCCGCCGCAGGAGGTTGCCTGCGGCGGCATTCGTGTAAATGCGGTCACAAATGCCGGGCATCCTTTGGACAAAAGAAGGCCCGCAGAGCGAAGATGGGAAGACAGAATACAGCCAATGGTTGTGAGCAGAAAGAGGCGTGTGCAATGAGACAGCGGATCACCATTCTGGATGGCGCAATGGGTACGGTGCTTCAGGCGGGAGGCCTGGGTGCGGGCGAGCGTCTTGAAGCGCTCTGCATCACGTCCCCTGAAAGGATTGAGCAGGTGCACCGCCGGTATGTGCAAGCCGGTGCGGGCATGATCCTGGCCAGCACATTTGGTGCGCACGAGCACAACCTGGCAGGTACGCCCTTTTCCGTCGAAGAGGTGGTGACCGCAGCGGTACATGTGGCACGCCGGGCTTGCGAGGGAACAGACACCGTGGTTGCGCTGGATGTGGGGCCCACCGGCAAGATGATGGAACCGCTGGGCCCCATGCGCCAGGAAGAGGCGTATGCTGCCTTTGCACGGATCATCCGTGCGGGCGTTCAGGCAGGCGCTCAGGCTATCTTCTTTGAGACGTTTTCTGATTTAAGTGAATTGCGCTCGGGTATTCTGGCGGCGAAGGATCTTTGCGAGCTTCCCATTTTTGCCTGCATGACATTTGAAAAGGGGGGATGCACATTTCTGGGCGTGCGTGCCGATGCTGCCGCCATGGCATTGAGCGCGCTGGGCGTTACGGCGGTGGGCATGAATTGCTCGCTGGGTCCGCAAGAAGCCGCGCCTATTCTGCACGCGATGCGCACGTGCACGGATCTGCCACTGATCTTCAAGCCCAATGCAGGAATGCCAGACCCTCAGACAGGGGCATATGGCGTGGATGCAGAGGCATTTGCGCGGGCATGCGAAGCGATTCCGGGGATAGCCTATGTCGGCGGATGTTGCGGAACAACGCCGGACTATATCGCGGCTCTAGCAGAGCGACTGTCGGATAGGGTTGCCGAGTGGGAGGGGAAAACCGTGCACGGCGTCTGTTCGGCAGGGGAGGTCTGCGCGTTTGGCCGCGGCGTGCGCATTGTCGGGGAGCGGATCAACCCGACGGGAAAGCCGCGTTTGGCACAGGCGCTTCGTGAGCTGGATATGGATTATATCGTCTCACAGGCGCAGGAACAGGCACAGGCCGGTGCGCAGATTCTGGATATCAATGTGGGGTTGCCTAGCATCGACGAACCGGAAACCATGCGTCGCGTGGTGCAGGCGGTTTCTGCGGCCGTTTCACTGCCTTTGCAGATCGATTCGAGCGATCCGGAGGCGATTGAGGCGGGGCTGCGCGTTGCACCCGGCAAGTGTCTGATCAACAGCGTCAGCGCTTCTTCTTCGTCGATGCAGGCGCTGTTTCCTCTGGCGCGCCGGTATGGCGCTGCGCTCGTCTGCCTGACGATGGGGGAAGAAGGCGTGCCGGATACGGCGCAGGGACGGCTTGATTTGGCACAGCGGATTGTGGCTGCGGCACTTGATGCCGGCATTCCTCGCGAGGATCTGGTGATCGACTGTCTGGCGCTGACCGTATCGGCACAACAGGATCAAACTGCGCAGACGCTGGAGGCTGTGCGGCGTGTGCGCAGTGAGCTGGGGCTGGAAACCATGCTTGGTGTGTCCAATGTTTCCTTCGGTTTGCCGGAGAAGCAGCATGTCACGCAGGCATTCCTGGCACAGGCGCTCTGCTGCGGCCTGACACTGCCCATTCTCAACCCCAATCAGCCAGAGACGATGGCGATGGTCGACGCATGCCGCGTGCTTTCGGGTGAGGATGAAGGGTGCAGCGCTTATGTGCAGCGCCATGCACAAGCCGTGCGGCATGTGCAAGATGCCCGCACACCGCTCAGCCTTGAAAGGGCTGTCATCCTTGGGCTGCGGGAAGAGGCGGCGGCCCTGGCTTGCGAATTGCTCAGGACGGCTGCACCGGTCGATGTGGTGGAGCAGCATCTCATGCCAGCGCTCGATGAAGTGGGGCAGCAGTATGAACAGCAGCAGCTCTTTCTGCCGCAGCTCATGCGCGCATCGGCAGCGGCTGGCGCTGCATTTGAACAGGTGCGAAAGGCGATGGCTGATCGGGGAGGCGCACAAACCAAGCGCGGTCCCGTTGTGCTGGCGACAGTGGAAGGGGATATCCACGATATTGGCAGGGATATCGTGCGCATGGTGTTGGAAAATGACGGCTTCAGCGTCGTGGATCTGGGGCACGATGTGTCTGCCGCGCGTGTGGTCGAGGCAGTGCGGGCGTGCGGCGCAAAGCTCGTCGGCCTTTCTGCACTGATGACGGCCAGCGTATCCGCCATGAAGAAGACAATTGCAACCATGCGCGAATCGGGGCTTTGTGTACCTGTTGTCGCAGGAGGTGCGGTGCTCACGGCGGATTGTGCCGCACAAATTGGCGCTGATTTTTATGCAGCAGATGCCAGACAGACCGCAGAAATCGCCAGGCGCGTAACCGGTTTTGAAGAAGAGGAAGGGCAGTGATTCTTGCGCGCTGGATATGAAATGGACGGCGTGGGATAGAGAATGCACTGATTGTAAATGATGGCATGCGCTTACCGGAAAATAAAGCTGCACAGCAAAAAGCCGCGCGTCTCGTGATGAGAGATCGCGCGGCCTTTTGCTGCTCCATTGAATTTGAATCAGAAAACAGGGTTAATGCTGGGCAAATTTCATGCGCACCTGATTGATTTGCTGGGCATCTGCCTGCTGCGCAGGATACCAACCCTTGGCGGCCATCAGGGTATAGACGCGGTTTTGCATGTCCAGGCATTCTCCCAGCGCGCCGTCAAACGTCTGGTGAATGTTCTGCGTGCTGGATTCGATCGCACCGTGCATGTACAGGTCGCATGCCCCTTTTGTCGTGAGCAGGATGTTTTCCATAATCTGCTGATCGTTCACACGGATCACCTCCTTACATGAGATTGATCAGGCTGGTGTAGAGTTGCTGGTGAGTGCTTTGCAGCTGCTGCACGCACTGGCGCAGCTCCGGATCTCTGAGGTTTGAGAGCGCTTGCTGGCATTGGCTGATCAGAAACTTTTCGTGGCTCAGCGCATCGTCGATGTAGAGCAATTCCTTGGGACTCATACGATCACCTCCGGCCTTAGCTTTTGAAAATCATCGCGTGAATATGCGCAGTGCGGTGCGTATCTGCCAGCTTGTAAAAAACAAAAAAGCCCCGGCTGCAAAGAGAAGTCCCTTTGCAGCCGGGGAAAAGGAATAGGAGGTAGTCTTTATTACTGTTGTGCAGCCTTGTTGGCAGCCTCGCGCTTG
>DVJV01000127.1 GCA_018716525.1 Candidatus Ventricola gallistercoris | reverse complement strand
CTGAGCCGGGAACTTCTCTGCGCCATCGAGCAGATGCAGCCGCAGACCATCGAACTGATCAAGACGCTGTGTGCCATTCCTTCGCCCAGCCACCACGAGGAGCGGCGCGCCGCATTCATCCGCGATTGGTTTGAGCAGCGTGGAATGCACGCGCAGATCGACGAAGCGCTCAATGTGCTTTGTCCGGTAGGGCTGGATCGTTACGACGAAATGGTCGTCATCATGGCGCACACGGATACGGTGTTTCCGGACATGGAGCCGATGCCGCTTCGCGAGGAAAACGGGCGCATCTATTGCCCGGGCGTGGGGGATGACACCGCCAATCTCGCAGCCATGATGATGATGGCAGCCTGGCTGCACGAACACGGCGTCAAGCCCGCATGCGGCGTGCTGTTTGTAGCCAATTCCTGCGAGGAAGGGTTGGGCAACCTCAAGGGCTGCCGGGCGGTGATGCAGGCCTATGGACCGCGTGTCAGGGCATTTCTTTCGCTGGATGGCGGGCTTGACAGCGTGTGCGCCCGTGCGGTGGGCTCCTTGCGCTACCGCATCAGCGTGCGTACACAGGGCGGCCACAGCTTTGCCAACTTCGGCAGGCGCAGCGCCATCGACGCGCTGTGCCGCATTGCATGCGCGCTGTACGAACAGAAAGTGCCGCAGGAGGGGGCGAGCATCACGACCTATAACATCGGGATGATTGCGGGTGGAACGTCGGTGAACACCATTGCCCAGGAAGCTTCCATGCTCTATGAATACCGATCGGACAACGCACGATGCCTTTCTTTCATGGAAGAGCAGATGCGCGCTGTGCTGGGGCGCTTTGCGTGGCCTGACGCACAGGTGAAGGTTGAACTGCTGGGAACGCGCCCCTGTGCGGGCGATGTGGATGCCCAGCGCCAGCATGCGCTTGAGTCGGCCTGCCAGGAAGCCCTGCTGCGCCACACGGGGATGGAGCCGCCGATCGCCTCGGGTTCTACGGACTGCAACATTCCGCTCTCGATGGGCATTCCCTCGGCGTGCTTTGGCGTGTACCGCGGCGAAGGCGAACACACCCGCGAGGAATGGATCGATCCTTCCTCGATCGCCGTGGGCATGAGGGCCTTTGCCTCCGTGCTGCTCAATTGGTTTGAGCCTCTTGCGTGAGATGCAAATCAGTATAAAACAAGATCAGCCGTTTGTAAAGCCGGCGCATCCGCTCTCATGGGCGGAAGCGCCGGCTTTTGTTATTTATTCTTCCAGATAGGTGTAGCGGACGGTCAGCCTGGGCATGGTGTTGTACAGGCCGTAGGCATCGCCATAAACGCGGTAGCGCGTGCCTTCCACCCAGGTGGTCTTGGAGCTGTTCTCGATCATGACAAGCTTTTCAAAATCGTCAGTGCCGATGTTCATGATGGCCATCTGCGGCGCCGTGCTGATGATGCGCTGAATGGTGCCGGTGCCTACGTAAATGGTGCCGCGGCGCATGTCGATGTAGTTGAGCAGATCCGTGTACTGGGAATCCAGATCCCACGCTTTGCGGGTGTAGATGTCCGCATTGGGCATATAGTAGACGGTGTGAGTGATCACGGAATCAGCCATACCCTCGTAGGAAGCGCGGATGACCACGTCGTTGTCGCCCAGCGTGGAGAAGAGCGGGGTAAAGCTGAATTTGCCCGTCGTCTTATCCAGCTGCAGGTTCCAGTGCGGGAACTCGACGGTGATATCTGCGCCCGGGAGCGTTGTGCCGCTGATGGACGGGATATTCATTTCCTGCTTTTCCTCGTCCGTCGCCGCGTTATACTTTTCTTCGGTAATGGGCTCATAGTTCCATTCGACGATGACAGTGGCATCCAGCTCCAGCGGGATTTCCTGAGCCGGACGGTGCAGGGTGACTTCCATCTTGTTTTCGCGACAATATTTGCTCTTTACCGAGATGGAGATCGTGTTATCGCCGACGGGCAGCACCTGCACGTTCTTGGAGACATTGCCCGTCTCGGCGCGGATGAGCGTGGAGACGTTCGTACCGTCGATGACGACGGTGGAGCCCAGCTCCACATTGATGCGCACTTCAAAGATGGAGACGCCAACCTCGGCATACGCTGTGGCGGGGTTGATCAGCCGGATGGGGGAAAGCGGCACATCGACGGTGTACTCAATGGGCTCAAGCTGGTACTGATCGCCCTCCTGGGAGTAGCGGATATACGGGGTGATGGTCACGTCCATGGTGTCGGTCTCCACGGGTGTGGCAAATGTTGAGGACTCGGTGTCATACCACATGTAGTCCGGCACAGTGATGGAAACCTTGCCATCCGCAATGACGTAGGAGGTCTGCATTTCGCGCAGGTACACGGTCGCATTCTCGCGGCCATAGATGGTGATGGTGTGCGCGGGATGGCCATCTTCAGAGGTCGTTTCCACCACCTCGATGCTCGTCTCGTTGTCCTCGCGCATCTGCATGCCCTGCGAGAGCACGAAGTGGCGCGCGATCAGCACGCCGCCCGCACCCATGGCCGCACAGCACACCAGCAGCGCAAACAACTTGAGCAGCATGATGGCCGGGCGTCTGCGCTTGTGGCGCGCGCTGGCACTCTCGTAGAGCTCTTCACGCACCGCGCGGTTTTGCACGCGCCGGGGCATGTATTCATCGTCTGTGAGCGCGCCCTGGTCGCCGGATTCCGGCGTGTACCCATCGTAGAAGATGGGCGCATGGGGATCGTCATCGTCATAGGCGATGGGCTGCTCGAAGGATGGGTCACCAAAGTATCCGTATTCGTTGTCATTCTGCGGCGTTTCGCCGGGAACAGGCGCTTCCTCCTTCAGATCCGCTTCCTCTTCGGCGGCGTAGCGCTCCTGCTGCCGCTGCTGGCGCCTGCGGATTGCCGCGCTGTCGCCTGCATAGGAGGCGGGCATATCGTCTGCCTCCGGCACAGGACGGATGATTTGCGCCGAACGAATGGATTTTCGCACGCGTTCGGCCTGTTCCTTCATCTGCGCGATGCGCTGCGCGCCCTCTTCGCGGCGGCGCTTGAGCGTTTCGATTTCATCGGTCAGGTCTGCGCGGTCCACGCGATCGGGATCAAAGTTTTCCTCCTGGGGTGTCTGGGGCGCAGCGGATAGATCATCGTGCTCGTCGAACTGCGTGATCTGGAGCGACGGCTTTTTTTCGTGCATGGCATCTTCCCATGCGCGCGGCTTCTGTGTATTTCCAAAAAGCGGCGCCCCGCACTTCACACACTTGGGCAGATAGGCCTGATTCCAGGCGCCGCACTGGCGACACTTCATAGACTGGGAACCTCCGGAAATGTCAGATTTAGATCAAGGGACAAATATACATCTTATTTCTATTCGCGCTTGATTGCGGAAAATCCTCTATTTTTTCAATGGTGTGGTATGGCTTGCCTGAAAAACAGCGTGAAAACCGTCGTTTTTCCGTGCAAAACCGGCATCATGTGCGCATGGGGGCTTGTCCTTCCCGCGCGTTTAGTGATATAATAATGCAACCAATCGACCGGAGGATGGCTTGTCATGATGGATAATTTCAAGGAAGATATTGTGGCGCGGCACTCGACGCTGCTGCCCAACATTCTCTATGCGATCAGCTGGGTGTTTGTCGTGATCTTCGGGCTGTATGCGCTGTTGCTGCTGCAGATGCTGCTGATGACGTTTGATCTGTTCACGCTGCTGATGACGCTCGTGAGCGCTGCCGCATGTGTGTTGCTTTTCTTTGCCAAGGATCAGCTCAAGGTGGAGTATGAGTACACGTTCACCAATGGATCGCTCGACTTTGCCAAGGTGATGCGCGGTGCGCGCCGCAAGGAGCTTGGCAGCATGAACGTGCAGAATGTATCCGCATGCGGGCATGTGGCGCACGAGAGCTTTCAGAAGTTTCTGGCCATGAAGGATGTTGCCCGTAAAAACTGGTTTCTCAACCGGGATGGCAATCTGTTCTACTTCTACTATGTCAAGGAGAACAGCAAGCACATGATCATCATCGAGCCCAGCGAAGAGATGGTGGAGATGATCCGCCGTTATCTGGCCGCAGGGGTCTACCAGGGTTGAGGCTCTTGGGCTTTCTTCTCCAGCGCGGAGCTGCCGCACTGGAGATTTTGTATGAATCGGAATGCGTGCAGACTATGCCCAACATGGCATTTGGCGGAGGAATACCGTGATTTACCTGGATAACAGCGCGACCACACGCCCGTTTGACAGCGTCATCGACGCGATGGATGCGTGCATGCGCGAAACGTACTTCAACGCGTCGGCCGCATATAAACCGGCTGTGGATGTGGAACGCGAAATGCGCGCATGCCGCATTGCCATTGCGGCGCAGGTGGGCGCGCAGGAAAATGAGGTCATTTTTACCTCCGGCGGCACGGAGGGGGACAATCTGGCGATCATCGGTGTGGCGGAGACGCTGCGGCACCCGGCCAACTTCGTGTGCAGTGCCA
>DVJV01000126.1 GCA_018716525.1 Candidatus Ventricola gallistercoris | reverse complement strand
TGTTCAACATCGAGGGGGGCTGCTATGCCAAGTGCATCAACCTCTCCCGTGAGAACGAGCCGTTCATCTGGGACGCCATCAAGTTTGGCGCGCTGGTTGAGAACGTCACCATCAACGAGGCGGGCGACTATGACTTCGACGATGGTTCCGTGACCGAGAACACCCGCGTCGGCTATCCGGTTGATTACATCCCCAACGCCGCCAAGCCGTCCATGGGCGGCATTCCCAAGACGGTCATCTTCCTGACGGCTGATGCCTTCGGCGTGCTTCCGCCGATCTCCAAGCTGACCAAGGAAGCGGCCATGTATCACTTTGTGACCGGCTATACCGCGAAGCTGGCTGGCACGGAGCGCGGCGTGACCGAGCCTACCGCGACCTTCTCTACCTGCTTTGGCGAGCCCTTCCTGCCGCGTCCGGCGAGCAAGTATGCGCAGATGCTCGGCGAGCGCATTGAGAAGTATGGCACGAACGTCTACCTGGTCAACACCGGTTGGGCGGGCGGCCCTGCGGGTCAGGGTGGTAACCGCATGAAGCTCAAGTACACCCGCGCAATGGTCACTGCGGCGCTCAACGGCGATCTGGAGAAGGCCGAGTTTGTGACGGACCCGATCTTCAATGTGTCCGTTCCGACGAGCTGCCCGAATGTGCCTTCTGAGGTGCTCATCCCGCGCGATATGTGGGCTGACAAGGTTGCTTATGATGCGCAGGCCAAGAAGCTGGCGGCTATGTTCGTCAAGAACTTCGCCAAGTACGAGGGCATGGACCCGGCTATCATCGCTGCAGGCCCGAAGGCTGAGTAAATTCTGTTTCAAACAGGCATCGATTTAAAGGAAAGGCATCTCAACGATGCCTTTCTTTTTTTTTGCCAATCGACACTGAAAAACAGAATAATGACATTCGATGCGTAACATTCTAATTTTTTTGTGAAATGGCTTTACAAGTCCGCGCGCTTTTGCTATGATGTACAATCATTGTTATGAAATGAGGGGAGAGGAATGTACACATGGCGGCGTACGCTTTGCTTGGTGCTGTGGCTATGCCTGCTGGTTCCCATGAAGGCGGTTGCATCTGAGGTTCTCCGCGGATACGATGCGCAGGAAGGCTATCAGTATGTTTACCTGGGCCGCTTTCCGCAGACAGCACAGGGGGAGGTGCATCCCGTGCTGTGGCGTGTGCTGAGCGTCAAAGAGGGGCAGGCTTACCTGCTGAGCGAATACATACTCTTCAATAACCGCATCCACTCCGATGATGAGGAATATGCAGCATTCAGCGGAGCGTTCAACCAGACGGAGGTGTTTTCACTGCTCAACGGACCGTTTGAGCAGGTTGAGATCACGGCAGAAGAAGAGGCCTATCTGCGGGAACAAACCTATTACGGCTATGCCTATGAGGCGGAAATGAGCTTTCTGGAACAGGCTTTTACGCCGGTTGAAGCTGCATATCTGGTGACGGATGAGGCACTCGGCAGCGTGTTTTTGCCTTCGGCAGAGGATCTCAAAAACGCAGCGTATGGATTTGGATCGAATGAGCTGCGCCAGGCGTATGGCACGCCGTATGCCATTGAGCAGTGCGGCTTGTTTCAGTATATGAATGGCTCGAGCCCCTATTGGACGCGCACACAATCCATCTCTTATGACTATGCAGCGCGGTGTACCAAGGAAGAGGGAAACCTGGGCTATATCCGCTGCGTGGTGATGAATGAAGGATGCCGTCCGGCTGTGCGGCTGAGGCTAGACCATCTGCAGATACTTGGTGGAAGCGGAACGATGGACGATCCCTATACATTGGCAAGGTGAGGAACATGAAGAGGATCAAAGCGGTTGCATGCTGCCTGACGGTTTTAGTTGGCCTGCTCATGGCGGTGGCGGGGGTTGCTCAAAGCGCGGCGGATATCACCGAGGATTGCACGCTCAGATCGCCAGGACGCAAAATGGGCACTTTGCACGACGGAAAGTATACCAGCTACTGGACGAGCGAAGAGGCGGAAGGCCCCTATTTGCAGATCGACACGCCAGAGGGGGAAGAAGCGGCTTATCTGTACATCTGCTTTGGCGTGATGCCGGAGGCTTGGGCGATTCAGGAGGAGACGGATGATGGCTGGAAGACGGTCATCGAAGGCGCACGCGACTATGCGCATGTTGTGGTGGAGCTGGGCGGTATGACGCATTTCCGGCTGACGGATACATCTGGCAAGCGCGCACAGTTCAAAATCAACGAGCTGTACGTATTCACGGAAGGCGAGTTGCCCGACTGGGTTCAGCGGTGGGAGCCCACGCCACAGAAGGCAGATCTGCTCTTGCTGACCGCACATCCCGATGATGAGGTGGTCTTTTTCGGGGGTACGATTCCCACGTATGCAGTGGAACACGGCATGGATGTAGCGACGGTGTGCATGACTTATTCCAACACCACACGCCTGAGCGAGTTGCTCAATAGCTTGTGGCACCTGGGGCTTCGCCAGTACCCGATCATCGGGGATTTTTATGACGCCTACACGAACAACTTGCAAGCGGCGTATGAACGATGGAATCGGGATGCTGTATATGCCTTTGTCACAGAGGCGATTCGCCGCTGTAAGCCGGAGGTTATTCTCTCTCACGATGTGAACGGTGAATACGGCCATGGCGCTCACATGCTCTGTGCGGATGCTGTGCAGTATTGTGTGCCCCGAGCACAGGACCCGGCATTTGAGCCGGAGTCGGCAGAAAAATGGGGAACCTGGGCGCCCAGGAAGCTGTATCTGCACCTGTATGGCGATCAGGCTGTGCAGATGGATTGGAATGTGCCGCTCAAGAAGATGGGGAACAAGACGGGGCTGGAGCTGGCGCGCGAAGCCTATCAGCTTCATGTGACTCAGCAGACAACGCGTTTTGAAGTGACGGACGAAGGCGCATACAGCTGCGCATCGTTTGGTCTGGCGTATTCAACCGTCGGCCAGGATGTTTTCTGCAACGACTTTTTTGAAAACATGGTTGCCGGACCGGACGGCGAGTGGGTGACGCCGGAGCCGACGCCCACCCCGACCCCAACCCCTACACCGACACCCATGCCGGTGTTTGAAAAGGTCGAAGCGGTGGTGGAGTGGCCCTGCGAAAAGCCCGAACTGGATGAAAAAGGCTATCCGCTGACGGGTGAGCATGTCTTTGCCGATGAGGAGCAGGGCGTCTGGTTTTATGCTTCGCCCACGCTTGTGGTGAGGGTAGACCGGATTTTTGATGAAGAAGCAGTGGTCACGCGCTATGAGGCGCACATCTTTTGCGATCCTCAGAAAGAGCACTTTGCAAGCGTACTGTACAACCCGGACGATCCTCAGAAAGACCATGTTCAGGCTGAGGTAATCGCACGGGAGAATCAGGTTGTGTTCGGCATGAACACGGATTACTACACGTATCGCCTGGGACGAAAAACCATCACGGGCATGGTTATTCGCGGGGGTGAAGTGTTTTTTGACCGGGTTCCGGAGGCCAACCGCTCGCAGTTTCCCAATCTGGATACACTGGCCATGCTGAAAAATGGAGACTGGGCGGTTTTCCACTCCGACGAGCTGACCGCGGAAGAATACATTGCGATGGGCGCGGTGGATGTGTTTTCATTCGGGCCGTACCTGGTGCGCGATGGGGAGATCAATCCATTCATCGAAGAATCGCGCAACGGCAAGACGGAGCAGCCCCGCTGCGGACTGGGCATGATTGAACCCGGGCACTATTACGCACTGCTGGTGGAGGGGCGCATTCGCAATGTCAGCGTGGGGTGCGACATCGCATTTCTGGCTGAGAATATGAAGGCTGCCGGCTGTACGCAGGCACTCAATCTGGATGGCGGACAGACTGCCGTGATGACGTTCATGGGCGATCAGATCACGCGCATTGGAAAGTACAACGGCGGAAACACAAATCCACGCACGACGACGGAGATTGTGGGCATCGGCCGCTCTCAGCTCATTGAGCCGGAAGAAGAGTAAAATACCGCCCTGCGCAGGCGCTGATCTGCCTTTGCAGGGCGGTTTATTTCAAAAGCAAAATAAGCAGAGAGGATGCCGTGTTAACGCCGCAAAAAGCGGAACTTGGGCCGCAGCTTGTACACGTAAAGAAGGGACATGGGTGTCAGCATTTTGTCATAGAGCATCAGGCAGACATTCATGATTACCACAAACAGCGCGAAGAGTGCCACGCCTACGCCGATAAAATCTCCCCACAGGGCGTTAAAGCCAAGCAGCAGGGTGAGAAGCGCATACATGATGCCCAAGGAAAGGTTGAAAAACAGCAGCTTGAAAGCGATGCGCAGTGCGCGCGGACGGGTTTTGTCAAACCGGGATTTTACAATGGGGTAGTAGCCGATAAAAAGGTAGAAAAAAGCAGCCTCTTTATCCCCGCACAGCAACAAAGAGATTAGCGCCGTGGCGGCAAATGTCGTCCAGGCGCTTTTTTTGCCATACTCAATCAAGATGGGCAGCAGCAGTACGCCGCCGTATATGGGCGCACAGTATGTCGCAATCGGAATGAAACTGCTGGCCAGCATCAATGTTACAGATAAGCCGGCCATCACACCGCAAAAGGCGATGCTGCTACTGCGCATTCTGCTTTCAGCGCGCTGTGAACGAGCCATATTCTTCGCCTCCTGTTGCATCGATGATGCACTTTGTTTTTCTGATTATAGCACGTCCTGCTGTCCGTGACAATGTTCACCGCGCATGCAAATGCAGGGGTCAACCAATTTGCAGGATCGCGATGCACTTTGCAGAGAATAGAGCAAAGCGAATGTGTTCATGGACATTCTCAAGGCGCATATTCACCTGTCGCCGCGCATAGTTTGGCGTGACGGCAGGGAGGGATGTTATGCAAGCTTACGACCTGTATCAGGATATTGCAGAGCGCACGCAGGGGGATGTTTACATCGGCGTTGTGGGGCCGGTGCGCACGGGCAAGTCGACGTTTATCCAGAAATTCATGGAGAAGCTCGTTATTCCGGCAATTGACAATGCTCATATCCGTGCGCGTGCGCAGGATGATCTGCCCCAGAGCGGCTCCGGCAGAATGATCATGACGACGAAACCGGCGTTTGTGCCCGGTGAGGCGGTGGAGATCGCATTGCCGTCGGAAAGCCGGGTGAAAGTTCGGCTCATCGACTGCGTGGGGTATCTGGTGGATGGCGCGCTGGGTACACAGGATGGGGAAAGCCTTCGGATGGTGCGCACGCCCTGGTCGGAAGAGGAGATGCCTTTTGAGCGCGCGGCAGAAATCGGCACGCAAAAGGTGATTGGCGAACACTCTACCATTGGTCTGGTGGTGACGACGGATGGAAGCGTTACGGAACTGCCGCGCGCAGCGTACGTGCAGGCAGAGGCGCGCGTAGTGGATGAACTTAAAGCGCTTGACAAGCCGTTTGCGGTCATTCTGAATACTGACAATCCGTCTTCGAGCAAGGCGCAGAGCCTCAGAAAGACGCTAGAGGCGGACTACGGGGTGCCGGTTGTGGCGATGAATGTGGCGCAGATGGAAGAAGAGGACATTCGAGGAGTGCTGGAGCGCGTGCTGGGCCAGTTCCCGGTGGTGCGGTTGAGCATTCAAACGCCAGAATGGCTGGGAGCACTGGACGGCGACCATTGGCTCGTCAAAAGCCTGATGGACAGCTTACAGGAGGCAGTTCCGGCGAGCTTGCGAATCGGCGAGGTTGCAGCGTTCTCTCATGCAGTTGAGCAGAATCCATACATTGAAGCTGTTTCGGAGAAAACGGTGGGGCATGGAAGCGGCGTTGTCAGTTTGCAAATGGGGTTGAGCGAGGGGCTGTTCAACCAGATTCTGGCAGAGCAGTGCGGCACGGAGATCCGCAGCGATGCACACCTGCTTTCGCTGCTGCGTGAGCTGGTTGCAGCGAAGCGGGAGTATGACCATGTGGCACAGGCGCTGACATCCGTACATGAAATGGGGTATGGCCTGGTTCCGCCCAAGCTGGATGAACTCACGTTGCAGGAGCCTGAGATCATCAAACACGGTGGCCGCTTTGGTGTGCGGCTTCGTGCGAGTGCACCGAGCCTGCACATGATCCGTGTGGATATTCAGACGGAGGTATCGCCAGTAGTCGGCACAGAGCAGCAGTCTGAAGAAATGATTCGTTACCTGATGGAGGGCTTTGAGCAGGACCCGCAGAAGCTGTGGCAGAGCAACTTGTTTGGCAAGCCGCTATCGGATCTGGTGCGTGAGGGGCTTTCCAACAAGCTGATGCACATGCCGGCGGATACCCAGATCAAAGTGCAGCAGACATTGGAAAAGATCATCAACGAGGGAAATGGCGGAATGGTCTGCATCCTCCTGTGAGAAAACAGACTATCGGTCTATTTGTTATTTTAGACCGATAGTCTGTTCTTTGTTTAATCGCAAACAGGGGAATACTGGGGCCGAAATGCCTCAAAAGAACCGCAAAAGTGCGTGTGTTATGGTTAAAGAAAAAACTAACATTGCGAAAAAAAGGAGAAAACGTCCTTTGCATTTGCGCATTTGTATGTTATAATATGGCGTAACATTTTTATTTCAGCATGGCAAGTCTTACATGACCCGTCATCTTGAAAAGTGAAGGGAGGAACTTGTCTGTGGCTACTACCCAGACATTCGGCGGTGGCGTCCATCCCCGCGAGATTGGCAACGGCAAAAGCGCGACCCAATCCCAGCAGATTGTGAACGTGCCCGCCCCGGCTCGCGTGACGATCGCGATGGTTCAGCATGCAGGCGCACCCGCGGTGTGCTGCGTGAAGGTGGGCCAGACGGTCAACATGGGCCAGGTGATCGGTGAGGCGCAGGGTACAATCTCTGCGCCTGTTCATGCGTCCGTATCCGGAAAGGTCGTCGCGCTGACGACGTGCACCGCTCCGAACGGAAGCACCGTTCCCGCCGTCGTGATTGAAAACGATTTTGAGGACCGTTGGGATGAGAGCGTCAAACCTGTTGCAAATGCGGACAGCCTTACCGGCCCGCAGATTGCGAGCATTGCTGCTTCCTGCGGCATTGTGGGTCTCGGCGGTGCGGCATTCCCCACGGCCGTCAAACTCAATACGTCTGGTGCGGATATCAAGCCCGACACGCTGGTGATCAACGGCAGTGAGTGCGAGCCGTATCTGACCAGCGACCACCGCCTGATGCTTGAAAAGGCTCCGGCGATTGTCGACGGCATTGTGCTGGCGATGAAGGCAACGGGTGTCTCCAAGGCGCTTGTCGGCATCGAAGACAATAAGCAGGACGCCATCGAGGCGATGCGCCAGGCGGCCAAGGACGGCATTGAAATCGTGCCGCTGCCTACGCGCTATCCTCAGGGCGCTGAAAAAATGCTCATCTATGCGCTGACGGGCCGCTCTGTGCCCAAGGGGGCGCTGCCTTCTGCCGTTCAGTGTGTGGTGCTCAATGTGGCTACGTGCGCGGCGCTGTCTGCTGCTGTGCGCGAGGGTCGTCCGCTGATTGAGCGCGTGGTGACTGTGGCTGGTCGCGTGGCTAAGCCTGCCAATTATTGTGTGCGCATCGGCACATCGCTGCTTGATCTGGTTGAGCTCTCCGGCGGTCTGGCCGACGGCGTGCGTAAGCTGGTCATTGGCGGGCCGATGATGGGCAACGCCGCCTCTACGCTGAACCTCCCGATTACAAAGAACTTCGGTGGTTTCCTGGCGCTTGGTGAAGAGGCCATCTCTGCCGAGGAATCTGCGTGCATTCGCTGCGGCCGCTGCGCGCGTGCCTGCCCGGTGAACCTGGGCCCGGCCAAGATCGATTCGCTTGTCCGCAAGGGCAGTTATGACGCCGCCATCGCTGCCGGTGCGGTCTATTGCATGGAGTGCGGAAGCTGCTCCTTTGTCTGCCCTGCTAAGCGTGAGCTGACGCAGAGCGTCCGCATGGCCAAGGCGATCGCCAAGAGCAAAAAGTCATAATCTGTGTACGGAGGAACGTCAAAATGTCCAAGTATGTGATTTCGTCTTCTCCGCATCTGCGCGATAATGCCACGACCGCACGCATCATGCAGGATGTCTGCATTGCGCTTTTGCCGGCCGCGGCTGCCGGCGTGCTGTTTTTCGGCTATCGTGCGGCGGTCATCCTCGCATTGTCCGTCGTGGCTGCGGTACTGAGCGAGTGGTTCTACTGCAAGGCTGCGCACATCCGCAATACCACCGGTGATTTCAGCGCCGTGGTCACCGGCATGCTGCTGGCCATGAACCTGCCTTCCACCGTTCCCTACTGGATGCCGGTCATCGGCTCGGTGATCGCCATCCTGCTGTGCAAGATGATCTTTGGCGGTATCGGCCAAAACTTCATCAACCCGGCTCTGGCGGCTCGCGCCATCCTGGCGCTGTCCTGGGCCACCCTCATGAATACGTTCGCTACCCCGGCATTTGGCAACCTGGCCGGTGTGGATGCTGTGGCGTCTGCAACGCCCATTGGCACGGGCGTGGGTGGACAGTACACCCTCGTGCAGCTGGCGTTGGGCAATGTGCCTGGTACCATCGGCGAGACCTGCAAGATTGCTCTGCTGGTGGGCGCTGCCTACCTGTTTGTGCGCAAGGTCATCACCTGGCATGTGCCGGCTGCCTTCCTGGGCTCCTTTGTTGTGTGCTTTCTGATTGCCACCGGATTTGACATTAACCAGACGCTGTACCAGCTTCTGTCCGGCGGCCTGATCCTCGGCGCGTTCTTCATGGCGACCGATTATTCGTCTTCGCCGACGACTGCTAAGGGCAAGCTCGTCTTTGGCATCGGCTGCGGCGTACTGTTGTTCATCTTCCGTTTCTGCAAAAAGAGCCCGGCGGAATGGTGTTCGTACGCCATCCTGCTGATGAACGTCGCGTCCCCGCTCATTGAGCGTGTGACCGGTATCAAGGGCATGGGGGAGGTTAAGAAGAATGCGTGATATTGGCAAACTTGCACTTCGTCTGTTCCTCTTCGCATTCGTCGCAGCCGCGGCCCTGGGCATCACCAACGAGGTGACGAAGGGCCCCATTGAGCAGCAGAAGATTGCAGCAAAGCAAGAGGCTCTGGGTACGGTGTTCCCTGGCTGCACCTTTGAACAGATTGATTTCAGCGGATTTGATACCTCTGACACTGTGCTCGAGGAGCTCTTCATCGCAAAAGATGAGTCCGGCGAGACGGTTGGCTATGCGCTGACTGCGTCGCCGCAGGGCTACGGCGGACCGATTCCGCTGACTGTCGGCGTGAGTGTGGAGGGTTACATTACCTATATCTATGTGGGCGCCCTCCAGGAGACGGCTGGTCTGGGCACCCGCGTGGGTGAACCCGACTTCATGAATCAGTTTGTGGGCGTCGCTGCTGATCCCAACACGATTGAGAGCGATGTGAGCCTGATCAGCGGCGCGACGATTTCCTCTTCCGCTGCCTTGGGTGCA
Organism: Candidatus Ventricola gallistercoris; assembly: GCA_018716525.1. Classification (GTDB taxonomy): domain Bacteria; phylum Bacillota; class Clostridia; order Christensenellales; family Aristaeellaceae; genus Ventricola; species Ventricola gallistercoris. The sequence continues at coordinate 414 of DVJV01000126.1, read as the reverse complement.
ATCAAGCAAATGCTTGAGTACACGAGCCTGGCCATTGAGCCTCATGCTGGCGATAAGGAAGCGCTACTTGCGGCGCAGCAGGCTGCTGGTTCTGAGGATTCGTCTGAGACAGGTGATACTGCTGGCGAAGCGGCTTCCGGCAGCGCGAATACGTACGATGTGACGGGCTTTGCGCCGTTCAAGGTGGCCGTTGAGGTCGATGCGGATGGCAAGATCGTGTCTGTGAGCGTGCCGGAGAACAGCGAGACGCCGGGCTACGGTGCGGATCTGATCGCGGATCAGTCCGTGTTTGATGCGCTGGTGGGCCAGGATATCGCTACGGCGCAGATCGACGTGAAGAGCGGTGTCACGCTGACGAGCAACGCCATCAACGATGCGCTTAAGCAGGCTGCGGATGACTATGCCAACGGCGGC